>DXJI01000030.1 GCA_019057595.1 Candidatus Thorarchaeota archaeon | reverse complement strand
AGGCATGACTCCAATTTCAGCTAACTCATCGACTAATGTCAGGGTTTTAGCGAGATCTTCTCCCAAACCATGCATTATGTATGTGCTCACATTTCCCCTCTCAAAGTAATCTAGTGCGTATTGCCAACTTTTCTGGTAAAAGTCAATGGAACCATGTTCAAATTTTCCAGGACTAATTTTTTCTCGGACAGATTCATCAGCACTCTCAATATGCATACCAACTGCATTTGCTCCAGCGTCAGATACTAATCTAATGGTGCTTTTATCAACCGAAGGTTCGAACTGAACCGCTATAGGAATCTTACTTGTTTTGCGGATGGCTTCAATTGTTCGTACCAAGTTTTCAACTCCCATGTCAGGAGATTCAGTAGTACCTGTTGTTAGCAACACATCGTCAATCACATCTTCACGTTCAGCTGCTAATACTACTTCCACAATCTGCTCTGGTGTTTTGTGCAGAACTGTATTGCCCGAGGTATATGAATGAGGTATTGTACAGAATTTGCACTCTGTGCCTTCGGACCAGTATTTGCAGGATTGGAAAACTGTGGTTGCTAAGGTACGTGACCCATGCAAAAGAGCAATCTTGTCATATTCAATTCCATCACTTGTTTTGAGATCATAGAATTTAGGTCTGGGAATCAGCTTGAATTCAATGGAGTTGTCATAGAGCCAAATGTTGGGGTTGTCAGTAGGCTCGAGGGGTGCCGAATTAAATCTCTTAGCCATTTCACCTATTCGAATTGGAATTCCACAGGTACGTCCATAGGGCAGGTGAAAGTATCTACCTCCAACAGGACCAGCTCCTCCTGCTCTTCCCTTCGACTCACCCTCAGGTATAGTGGCGCCCTCGGTTAGAAGGCGTACTTTGAGTTTGAGAGCATCTTCAGCATCCATGTCAATCATTCAGCGTTTCCCTCGTCTATTTATCTTTCTTCACATCGGGACTATTCTTTGCAAGCATCACGAATTCTGGTAGGTCCAGTACAATCATCGTTTCGCTAGATTGTGACGCAAGCATGTTCTTACAGAAAGGACAAGATGTAACAAGATATTTCGCATCCACATTATTGGCATGGAGTATTCTCTCAGTACCTATCTTCTTTGCTTGGTCGGGAAACAGTGTTCTGAGACCAGCCCCATTTCCGCAGCAGGAAGCGTTCTCTCGATTTCGTTCCATTTCTACGACTGCCGTACCAGAAACCTTTGCAATCACATCTCGTGGTGGGTCGTAAACACCACAATGTCGTCCCAGATGACAGGCATCGTGAAAAGTAACGTTACCATCAAATGATGCACTCGGAAGTTTGTCAACGAACTCGGCAAGAACCTCGCTGATGTGCCGAACAGGTTTATTGAGTTCTAGGTCATAATTTGGATAGTCCTGGGTCAACACACGGTAACACCCTGGGCAGGAAGCAACTATCTCTTCAGCATCGACTGCATTCAACAGGTCAACATTGTGACGAGCCTGGGTAAGACCATCCTCCTCGTTGCCTGTCCGAAACATTGGAGAACCGCAGCAT
This sequence comes from Candidatus Thorarchaeota archaeon, assembly GCA_019057595.1. The sequence continues at coordinate 14,419 of DXJI01000030.1, read as the reverse complement.
CGCTCATCCCGTTCAATGACGACCTGATGACCAAGGAACTCTAGGGATGCTACAGTGTCCTGAACAATCTCTTTCTCACGATATGATGCCAGACATCCAACGAAATACAGGATTCGCCTACCATCGGTCTCTTCCAGTTTGATCCAACTGTTCCTTGCTTCATGAGGTTCATTGAATGGATTGTAGTGTTTGTTTATTGATTCTGAGAGATTCTTTAGACCCTCTGGGAGTCTGTCTTGTTTCACAAGGTCTCTTCGTTTGATTTCCACAAGACTTGCTATGTCTATCTCAGGTTTGCACCATGTCAAACAATGACTGCATTCAAGACACTGATAGAGAACCTCAACACCTCTTTCATCCAACTCACGAGTTCCAGTGATTTCCAGATGAAGCAACAAAGCCCGGCCATGTGGGGTTGGAGCGTCCGATCGCCATGCGAAGAATGTTGGACAAACGTGTCTACACATCTTGGGACAGCCAGCACACATGCGGACCTGTTCAGCAATTATATCTGGGTCCGTCACTTACGAACCCCCAGTCCAAGCTTTCCAGGATTCATTATACCATTCGGATCTAAAGCGTCTTTGATTTTCTTTAGCACACTGAAACCAGAACCTAGTTCATCAGCGGTGTACGTGCTACGAGACATACCAACTCCATGCTGATGACTCATTGTGCCTCCTTCTCTTAGGCATGCTGCAACTCCATCTTCAAAGAGTTTATCGTAGGTCTTCCAAGCGGTGGCAGCATCAGGTTGTGAAGAGTAGAATATCATGTATATACTTCCACCATTCTGATACATGTGAGAGAAGTGAGAAATGACGAATACGTCATATGCCTCCATTGCTTTCTTCATCGCATGATACACATTCTCAAGCTTGTCATAGGTTGCAACGATGTCGATGGTATCGGTTATCGTATATCCCGCAGTTAGTAGGCGAGAGGGATAATACATATCGTAGCGATGTTCCCACCAGTGTTTTGCGATTCTTTCTCCCAGGTCGGTTCCACCCTCAGCCTTACACAATTTGAGAGATCTTTTTGCATCAATTTCCACTTTCTTTGGCTCTCCATCGAATGCCAAGAGAAGTATGCAATGTCCTTCTTCAAAATCAAAATGCATAGAGAAGCTATAAGATGCATCTTCAGGGTCATAGAGTCGAGCTACCGAGGGTAGAATTCCTTCACGAAAGATCTTACGTATGGCCTCAAGACCACTGTGAACGTCAGGAAAGCTGTAACTGCAAAATCGTCTTTCTTCAGGCAGTAGAAACAGTCGTAAGGTCGCCTCAGTAATCACACCCAACGTACCCTCAGAACCAATAAACAGCTCTCGTAAATCTGGACCTACAGAGTGACGAGGTACAGGTTTAGTAATGACAACTAAACCATCAGGAAGGACCACTTCAAGACCTAGTGTCAGATCCTCAATTTTTCCATAAAGAGAAGACATCGAACCCCCTGACCTTGTTGCGATGAAACCTCCAACATTTGATGCTCGTAATGAGGTCGGCGTATGGCCAGTTGTGTATCCATGACGATTGACTTCCTCTTCAAGGTCAATACCCATAACTCCAGCTTGAACTCTTAGAGTCATAGAAGCATGGTCAATTTCATAGATCTTGTTCAACCGTTTTAGATCCAGATGAATACCACCATAGACCGGCACTGTTCCTCCACAAGTCCCTGCTCCTCCTCCCACTGGTGTGACTGGGATTCTCAACTCATTTGCCACAACTAGGACCATTGAGACTTCTTCTGTATTCCCGGGAAAAACAACTAGGTCGGCTTGAGGTAGTAACTCACTTGCCCGTATCTTGGCCAGAGCAAGTGGCCAGGCATCATGGGCAGTCAATATCCTATCCGTTTCAAGCTCTGTGACGTTATCTTCGCCAACAATCTTTGCAATCCTGCTCAGAGCTTTCTGCTTTGTCTTTTCATCAAGCACTCGTCCTTTCACCTCTTCTTGGGAAGTCTTTGAGCAATAAAGACGGTCAAATCATCCACTTCTACTGAACTCCCAGTCTTGAAGAGATTGCTCTCAATCTGTGCAGTACAGAGTGGACAGGGAGTCACTATTCTTTCTGTATCAATCTCTTTGATGGCTTCCAGGTTCTCCCTAACAACAGCGTTTGCTACGTCACTCGAATGATATGCCACAAGCCCTCCACCACCACAACATGAGTCATGTGCTTCAGATTCAGTCACTCTCACTCCTGGAACTTCTCGAAGTATATCGATTGCATGCTCCATGACCTGTCGAGATGTGTGTTTAATGAGATGACAAGGGTCATGCACGGAAACATGAACATCTGAGAACTCAGGTGAGTCGGCGAAGGCCTTTCCAAACTTGTCTAGACCAATGTTTTCCGCCAAGAATTCTATGATATGAACAGCGGGTATGTCCCATCCATCACGTTCAGCTATTTCTGAAAGATTTCCTGTGCACCCAGCGCACGTGGTCACAATCATTTTGGCGTCGATCCTCTTGACTTTATCCTGAAGATTCTCAGTGAGGTTTCTTGCGGTCTTTGCATCACCCATGAGGACCGATGGAAGACCACAACAGGACATCTCTTCCAAGACAGTGTAGTTCACATCGAAGAAATCCAAGATGACCTTTGCAGCCTCTCGTACCTCTTGAGCACGTTCCTCAGCTTGGCAGCCGGGATAGAAAAGGACCTCAGCTTGTTCCAACTTAGGATCCTCGATAAATGGTAGTCCGAGATGTTCGAGACGCATGTCCCTGCTCTCGACCTTCTCCCCCATATCCTCCCACGGTTCGAACGCAAGACTGTGTTCTGTGATCACCTCTCTGACAATATGCAATCCCTTGGGGACAAGGTCAGGTCTGTGGTCAAAAATTCGAGCGCGAATCATGTTGACCACTTCAGGGATGTTGACGTTCTTCGGACAGACTTCACGGCACGTTCCACAGCCTGTACACAGATAGACAACATCAGCGGTAGCCCAGAACTCAGGTGGAGAACGACTCAGTTCAACAGCAATACTCCTGGGTCCACTGAAGCGATCAACTCCTACAGCTGTGACCACTGGACAGTGCTGAATGCACAGTCCACAATTGATGCACGAACTGACTGATTTGACAATCTCCAACTCATCAAGTCGATACGGAGTGATGCCTTCCTCCTTGAGAGTACCTTTCACGTGATTGTAGGCCTCTTCTTCGCTCATTTGGACACCTCCTTCAGATAGCTAATTGTGCTTTGAGCTGCACTGAATCCAGTTGTTAGTGCAACACCAAGACCACTTTTCTCAACTGAGTAGTTGTAACCAGCTAAAACAGATCCAGCTGCGTAGAGATTTCTAGCCCATTCGACTCCCTCTTCGTTGATTGGTCTGAAATTAGGATCCACGGTGAGTCCGGCTGAATAGACTGGTTGACCTTCCGGAGTGATGGATATACGGTTCGTGGCGTTCGAGGGCTGAAGATTTTCAGCTGAATAATATGAGCCAGTGACTGTCATCAGATCAAATGTTGTTTCTCTGATACCATTCTCATCTCCAACAAGACCACCACCAATGAATTTCCCAGTGGCGAGAATGAATGCCTTTGCATTGACATCTAGGCTTCTTCTGGGGGCTTTCGCTGTAACGCACTCAACTTCGTCCTTTCCCATTCGATAGGATACGGCCTCATGACCAACGAGGAGTCTTCCTCCCGCTTCGCGGTAGATTCGCTCCAAAGCAAGTTGTAATCGAAGACCAGGCACCGAGGGTGGGAAACCTAGCAGTTCAAAGACATGAGCACCAAGAGCCTGTTTCAACGTTGTCTGATTCTTGAGAGCATTCCGAAGTCCGAGGATTGGTGGAATCGCTACATGAGTTGCACCAACCTTCTCAACCTGGTCCTCTAGTTGTTCTACAAGCTCATTCAGACCTTCCTCGTGATCCAAATGTCGAGCCAATTCGATAGCTGAGAGATTGTGCGTATTTCCGAAAGGTGTCAATTGGATTTTGCAATGTACGACCTTACGAGGAGGTGTCCCCATTGCAACTCGGTCTTCAAGGTATGTCTTGGCAGCAGTGGTGGCATTGAAATCTGGATGACCAGTGATGCCAACAAATAGGAGAGTGTTATCATGTTCCTCGATATCACCAGAGTCCATGGTCTTCTGCACTAGACAGGTCGGCTTTGTCGTGCCCAGAAATGTAATTGGATTGATGTTCGAACTAAAATCACCAATCAGGGGTGCAACTGTGTCATCAAGGTGTGCTTTCAACCACTCGATGGAATAACGTGTCCTCTTAACGATGGTGTCTACCACATCCTCGGGAGGAACTTCTTCACGGTAGCCTATGACACTATAGGGATGAAGTGGATAAAGTCCAGCAATCGCTGCTAGTCCTTCTTTTGGATTGGTGAACGCTGTTGAAGCCTCGGGAAGATATCCGATAACATCGACTGCACCTGATGAGTACGCTGTCGCACTCTGTCCTTTACGGAGCACTATAGTCTTGAAACCACTCTCTGCGGCTACTGTCCCTGCTACAAGTCCAGCCATTCCCCCACCTATGACAAGAAGGTCTGTTTCGAGGTCCATCTATGTACCCTCCTCCCAAGGCTTAATGTCATAGTCCACATCCGATTGGTCGAGATTCCCTACACATGCATACATGCCCTGAGCAAGTTCTTCTTGTGCCAGTTGTTCACCCCGCAAAATGGGACGGATTCCTTTCCATCTCTCGGAGCGGAAGTCGAGAATGTCAACCAAAAAGTCGTCACCACTGAGTTCAAGCTCTTCCGCCAAGATTCCTGCAGCCTTGAATGTACAGAAAGTGCCTTGACATGGACCTGTACCAAGTCGCAGTCTTCGTCGAAGATCATTCAATGTCTGCGGAAATTCCTCTCTGATTGCGAATCTAATCTCTGCTTCGATGATGGGTTCACAAGTACAAATTGTGGTCTTCCATTCTGGGTGATCCTTCGTGAGCTCGAGGATTTTGACCATCTCAGTTCCACGTCGAGCACGCATTCGTTCAAGGGCATGAAGTGAAACACCGTATTCTTTCGAAAGCTCGATGATATCAACATCCTCCTCGTTTCCAGGCAGAGGAGTCTCATGGGTTGTACATTTCACCTTCTTGCCTAACTTCTCACAAACAAGGTCGGTGACATCTTCCGCCATGATTCTACACGTGACGAGTTTTCCACCAGTGAAACTGACCATTCCCTTAAGATTGTCAGATGTTTCGTGATCTACAACACGATATCCTCTTGTGACCTTTTCCTCAGGGACATTCCACTCTGGGACAAGAGGTCTCACACCAGCCATGGTTCGGATGATTCGAGCTTCACGAATCGAGGGAATGTATTCTTCGAAACTCTGTAGAAGATACTCAATCTCATCAAAAGTAGCCACTAAGGCGTCCGGGTCTTCCCAGGTATCCAAGGCAGTTGTACCGAGTAAAGTGGTATTCTCATGGGGAAACAGGTAGATCCATCTCCCATCCAACGCCTTCACAGTGATACCTACATTGACAATTCGTCTGTCGAAAATCACGTGCGCCCCTTTATTGAGTCGAAGCTCAAGCTGGGCATCAGCTAATTTTGCTATCTTGTGAGCCCACGGACCCGCGGCATTTACGACCATCTTTGTGCGGACTTTTTCAATTGAGCCGGTCACTCGATTGTAGTATACTACACTTTCAACACTGTTCTTTGCGTCATCGATCTCTAAATTGACAACCTCACAATATGTCTTCACAACCGCATCATGACCTATAGCATCCAGAGCTTGAAGCAGACATAGTCTGAACGGGTCAATGAAAAACTCCTCATAGTATACACTTGCAATAATTTCAGGTGGAAGGGTGGGTTCAATCTCTCGTGTAGCCTCAGGAGTGAGAAACAACATACTGGGGACGTCTCTCTCTTCAGAATGATTCCCGTATGCTTGTATGTAGTCGCTATCACCAGCAACTTGACTCAGGTCAAAAAATGGGGCAATTATCGGATTCTTCATGACAATGTGACGAGCGATACGATTGAGGTGGACAACTTCTTTCGAACACATCTCCATGATATCAGGTTCTGTCCTATACTTTAACCCTGAAGAAATCATACCAGCACAAGTTCCAACAGTGGCTGATGCAATGTCATCTCGTTCTAAGAGAAGTGTACGAAGACCTCTCATCGCACAGTCTCGTGCAACTGCAGTACCTGTGCTTCCTCCGCCTATGACTACAACATCGAAAACGGTCTCGGTCATGTACATCTTTTCCTGAGTTCAGGTACGAGTGATGAACGCACGTGCAATACTAAGGTTTCGGATTTGATGAGAATGCAGAAGCCTATGATATTGCATCAAGGATATTTCCAGTTTCAGCGGTCAAGAGTTTGTTAAAGATCTGATATTGTTTCTTGTACACCTCTACATTTTCAGGAATTGGTTCTCGTCGCTCCTCTGTGTGAACCATGTTGTCAATAGCTTCACGATATCCGCCATAGATTCCTGTTCCGACAGTACCTAGAATTGCAGCACCAATAACTGTGGAATCGTAGACTTTGGGCAGAACGACTGGTTTGTTGACACAGTCTGCCTGTATTTGACGCCATATTGGTGAATTTGCTCCTCCTCCGCCAATTACAAGCTCCTTGAAATCAAGATCAAGCATCCCTTCCATCAACTGTAGGTAAAATGAGATCGTATATCCGTTAGCCTCCAGGATTGCTCGAGCGATATGTGCCTTTGTGTGCCCAAAGCCGAGATTGTAGAGTATCCCCAAATTGTATGCCATATATGGAAACAGCAAAAGACCGTCGCTGCCAGCTGGAATGGAGGCTGCAGATGACTCAATGATTTGGTAGACATCTCTCTCTGTTTGTGCGGCCAAAGCTATCTCAGGTTCGCAGAACTGGTCCCTATACCATTTGTATGCAAGACCGGTTCCAGGAGTCACTCCTTCTAGAATCCATTTACCGGGCATTGCAGAGGGATGGCAATACATCACAAATGTTTCTTCCATGAATTCTTCGAGATGAGTAACAACAAAGGTCCCGGTACCAGTTGTGGCCTTGACTGATCCAGTTGTATTAACCCCCATACCTAATGCTGCACACTGTTGATCCCCACTACCCAAGATCACGGGCGTACCTTTCCTAAGGGATGTAGCTTTTGCGGCCTCTGAGCTAATCTCGCCAATTGTGGTTCCAGAGTCTTTTATTTCAGCCAGTTTATCAATTGGAATTCCTGTCTTCTCGCAAAGATCTTCAGACCACTGAAGAGTTTCAAAATCAAAGGGACCGAACCTAGATTCACCAGGAGAACTGACCAGAGCACCACAAAGGCGGTTGTTGATGAAGGCATCAATGTGGGCCCATTTGTATATCTTTTTGAAAAAGTCAGGTCGGTTCTCAAAGAACCACATCATCTTTCTTACTGCACTGCGTTGACCAATCTCCTCAGCCATCTCTACGCTCTTTGCAGATTTTCGGGAATCAATCCAAGTCACAGTAGGAGCCAAAGCCTTCCCGTCTTTGTCAATCGGAGTAATCGAGTCCCTGGCTGTTGCAACAACAACACCGACTATTGCATCCGGTCCATGCTTACAGCCTGCTAGTGCCCTCTGCATCGTATTAGAAGATGCACGCCAGTAAGTGTCAGCAACCTGTTCATGCAAACCGATGTCTTTGGGCGTAGGGGGATATTCCTCATACGCTTTACTGACCTCACGTCCTTCTTCATCTACAATCACGGATCGTGTTCCGGTGGTTCCAATGTCAAATATAGCAAACAGACGATCACTCACGACTATCACCATTACTCATGGAAGCGTGTCATGAATGCACGGCGCGACATATAGGTTGTGCGACAGAGAGAGTTATCTGTAGTTGTACATTGAAAGATTGTAATGTCAGAGTATCCTGCTCATATTGAGATAGAGCCTCATGTTCATCTGGTCAGAGGGGAGAACAGAGCGAGGTTTCCTGAGGCAAATTCATTGTTGATTGATGATGAAGTTCTTACTCTTGTCGATGCAGGATCAAGCATGGAAAATCTCGAGATCACTCTCAGAGACTTGGGTTATCAAGTCGATGATGTGGAACGAATAATCCTAACACACTTTCATATTGATCACAAGGGACATGCGTCGCAAATCCAAGAACTATCCAATTGCGATGTTATCTGTCATCCTCTCGCGGAAACTGGTGTGAAGACTTTCGAAGGTATGGTAGAGTTTTATGGGATTGGTGGACATCAGTTCTATGATGACTGGAGGGCTCTACTGGATCGGAGATTCAAGCATGTCTTAACCAGCTACAAAGTCACTGGGAACTTCACTGACGGAAAGCCCATAAATTGTGGAGAGACCGACCTCATTCCGATTCATTTACCCGGACACACCATCGACCATACCTGTTTTGGTATCAACGGATTGGAAACACTACTTCTAGTGGACATTGACCTCACACGCTTCGGACCATGGTACGGAAATGAAGTCAGTGATATCGACGAGTTTAAAGAATCTGTCCAGCGAGTAATTGATCTTGAACCTAAAATGGGAATCAGCAGCCATCTGGTGAATCCAGTAACTGAGGGGCTCGATGAGAGATTGCTGACGTATCTCTCAATTTTCGATATACGAGAAAAACGGATTCTGGACAACATCTCACAAGGTTATGATTCGATTGAAAAACTATCAAAGAAACCTACAATATACCCCAGACTTCCTCGTGATGCGTATCTGGTCTTTGAACAATTCATGTTAGAGAAGCATATTGAGCTAATGACCAAGAATGGTCTAGTTAGAGAAGAGAATGGACATTTTGTCATTGAGAGAGGGTAACGGGTGGCAAGACCCGCATACACTCCTATTTGTGTTTGAACTTCGCCTCTCTCTTATTCAGAAACGCGTCGACACCTTCAACCTTGTCTTCAGTGTCAAAAGTTTCACAGAACACATCAACCTCGAACTTGAGATTGTCCTGAAGCGGGTTCTCCCATGTGTTGTTCAGTGACTGTTTTGCTAGTTTCATAGCTACTCCAGGTTTAGTGGCCAGCTCTGCTGCTAGTTTTGAAACTCCTTCACGAAGTTTGGAAACTCCACGGTCTTCTGCTTCGTCATCGACAAATAGTTTATTGACAAGACCGATTCTCAATGCTTCATTAGCTTTTATTTGAACTCCGGAAAATACGAGTTCCTTTGCAACACCTAAGCCAACAAGCCTGGCGAGTCGGACAGTTCCACCGAAGCCAGGGATGAGACCTAGATTGATCTCTGGTTGTCCAAATTTCGCATTGCCTGATGCATACCGAATGTCGCAGGCCATGGCTATTTCGCAACCTCCTCCCAAGGCAAACCCGTTCACTGCAGCAATCACCGGTTTACTCATCGACTCGATGTACTTGCAGAGATCTTGCCCATTTTCAGCGAGTGGGCGTACAGTGTTCGAGTCCTTTCCTTCGAACTCAGTGATGTCTGCTCCAGCAGCAAAAGCCTTGTCACCAGTTCCGGTGAGTATGACTGCCCTCACTGAACTGTCTTCTTCTGCTTTCTTGAACAACTCTCTCAGAGTTGTCACCACAGCAGTATTCAGCGCATTATATTTCGTAGGTCGGTTAATGGTTATAGTAGCTACACCATCGACCGCTTCATAGAGTACATCCTGTTCAGACACAGCCGGTCCTCCTTGTTAGTGATTGGTCGAGCAAATGTGTCTGTAATAAGCCTTAGGAAGAATCAGATTATTGGCCTTTAAGACAAAACAGACGTGAATTCCACTGAATACTTAATTGGGGGTTTGCCACTAATAGAAACAACCCCCTTTCGGAGTATTGATCACGTGGATGCCAAGAAGGACAATTGGAAGAAGAATCTAAGTAATCTCAAGGAAAGACTCGAGAAGTCCTACGAATACAAGACAATGGTCCAAGAGGAGTCACGACTAATAGATGGTCTTGTGCGAAAGAAAAAGGGGTATGTCATATTCTCGGACTATCGACGTAACGATGGAAAGCGTAGATTTCAAGACGTCAAAGATGAGATCGACACTGCATTAGTAGAAATTGATTGTTGTGATTCCAAAGAAGCTATGTTAGTATATCTTGAGACTCTGAAGTCAGTGGTGAAACAGACCAGATGGGCCAAGATCCTTGAAACCCTCTCTTCCTACACTCATTCAACTGACTAGTGATAATGTCACTAAAACAGTATTCAAAAGAATCACTGGAATTTTGAGAATAAGGTGAAAATCAATCCCAACAATACTGGATGAGAACTGCTGTGATGGGTGTGGGACATGTTTGAAGGTGTGTCCGTACGGTGTCTATGAGAAATTAGATGAAAACCCCCAAGTAGCTCACATCCAGTATTGCAAGGAATGTGGACTTTGTATCGAAGAGTGTCCAAACGGATGCATCGCTTTTCGAAATGATCTCAACCAAAAATAAAGAGAAAGGAGAGCCCGAAGGCTCAACCTCATTCTATACTAGCCACTTGTATGTAGCCATTTTGTCTTGTGTTTCAAAAGCTAGTTTGAGTGGCATCCCAACTGTGGGTGGGCCCATCGGGTTTGTGATGTGTGCAGTCAGTTTCAGACCTGATGGAAACTCTCCAATTGCCACAATGTAGGGTTGCTTTGAAGACAGACTCTCAGGAGCAAAGTCCACAATGACGTATGAGTAGAGTTTTGCTTCTGTCTCAGTGAATTCGGTGAGTTCACAGTCACTCATATCCTTCTGACAGTGCTGTCGTGGAGGTAGAAACTCAGTTCCACACTTAGTACACTTGCTCTTCATGAGCTTACCCTCGTCAAGTGCTTCCAAAAATTTCTGGAAGAAGGGTGTTATTGCCTTGTCTGTTGAGTAACCCAAATAGATCTCTTTCTGTTCTCCCATTTGTTACCAACCCCGCTCAAAGATGAACACATTAACGAACTGGCCTGATTGCCCGACATTATGTGCCAAGCCAAGCTTCACGTCATCAATCTGTCTTTTTTGATTTTCAGCTTCGCCTCTCATCTGTTTCATAATCTCATAGGTCATTGATACGCCAGTGGCTCCCAAGGGATGCCCTTTACTCTTTAGACCACCATCGACGTTCACAGGAATTCTACTATCATGATACATTTCCTTATTCTCGACCATTTCCGGACCCTTACCAGGTTCAGTAAATCCACAATCCTCATAGGCAATGAGTTCTGCAATTGTGAAGCAGTCATGAACCTGAGCCATGTCAATGTCTTTTGGTCCAACTCCAGCCATTTTGTAAGCGGCATTTGCTGCACTCTTTGCACCAGGGATTGAGGTTAAGGTTGGTCTGTCTTGAATCATCATCGAGGATGCACCAGCTCCAATACCCTTGATCCACATTGGTCTATCAGTAAACTCCTTGACTCTATCCTCTGCAGCAATTACAACTGCGGCTCCACCATCAGTGATGAGGCTACAATCGTATAGGTTCAGAGGTCTGCAAATTGGGATAGCATTGTTTGCCTCTTCAAAGGTAACTTCCCTTGGTAAATGAGCCTTGGGATTCTGTGCCCCATAGTGATGAGACTTTACTGCAATCTTTGCAAGTGTATCATGAGTCATGCCATATTCGCTCATGTAACGCGAAGCCATCAGGGCATAGAAAGCAGGGAAGCTTATACCATAGGGATATTCCCATCGCATATCACCAGCTTGTGACATATATTCTGTCGCAGTAGCTGAAGAAACACGATTCATCTGTTCGACACCCAATACCAACATCACGTCATAGAGCCCTGCCGCAACCATTCCCCACGCAGCCCTAAGGCTAGCAGTTCCAGTTGTGCATGCAGACTCAACTCTCAAGTGCGGTTTGTCTTGTAACCCAATATAATCAGCCATCAAGGCGGATCCAGCGCCCTGACCGGTGAATTGTGATGCGGCATATGAGAGAACGCTTGCGTCAATCTTGTCTTGTGTGAGTCCTTCATCATAGATCGGTTTGTAGGCCTCGGCACAAAGCTCTCTCATTGTGGCATCGAATCTTTTTCCAAACTTGCTGTGGCCGCCAGCGACAACAGCAACTTTTCTTGCCAAGTTTCATATCCTCCGTGGAACAAGCCCAGCTAGTACTTCCAGCACAGGGCTCAGTTTGTTGTACAGTGGTCCATCCATCAAGTGGGGGGTCTTAAGGTTGACGATTAACCATCAAAAAGAAAATATGGACCCCGAATTTTGGGGTCTCACAGAGTATATACTACTCTCCTGTAAACTTACCGCGTCGCTTCTCAAAGACTGAAGTGATTCCCTCTCCTAGATCCTTTGTTTCGAAGCATTCCACGCCGGCTTTAGTTTCAAACTCAAGATTATCCTTGTAGTCTTCTTCAAAAGCCATGTGTGTGGCCTGTTTTGCAAGCTTCAAGGCTATTGGTGCATTGCCACCGAGTTTTGCGCCGTACCACATAGCTTGGCTCAGTAACTCATCTTTTGTGACAACTTTGCTTACAAGACCCATGTCTAAGGCCTCTTGCGCTGTGACTGTACCACCAGTTAGAATTAGTTCCATTGCTTTCCCAAGACCAATAATTCTCGGAAGTCTTACACATCCGCCCCATGCTGGAATAAGTCCTAGACTGACTTCGGGAGTTCCGATTTTTGCTTCATTTTCACAAATTCGGATATCACAAGCAAGAGCAATCTCAGTACCTCCACCAAGACAGAGTCCGTTTATGGCTGCAATGACTGGTTTACCAAGTTTAGCGATGAGGTCGATTGCCTGCTGACCCTCTTCAAGAAGAGGTTTGACTTCATCAGGCTTGCCCAAGTATCCTTGTGCCATCTTCAGGTCTGCACCAGTGCAGTACACCTTTTCGTGTGAAGATGCGATAACGATTGACCTGACTTCAGGGTCCTTCTCAGCTTCTTGCAGGGCAGCTACAAGTTCCTCAAGGAGTTTGTCATTGATGCTGTTGAGAGCATCAAGGCGATTCATCTTGATTACAGCTACGTTCTTTGCGGGTGAAAGAAACGAGCCCTCTTTTGAATAAAGTAGTGTCTCGTATTCTGGCATTTGTACCACCTATTTGGAGACTATCCATTCTCGGAGAGGGTGTCTGACTTATAAACATCATTCATTCTCGAGATTGGAATCGAAAAAGAAGGGAGGGGACAAGGATACTTCCTTGTCCAATTCTATTTGTACTATCCCAGATACTTTGGTACGGAGTAACAGGAACCAGACTCGCTCTCTAGCTTCGTGAGAAAGTCTCGAATCTTGTCAAGACCGAAGTTGTCAGCCATCTCAAAAGGACCCATTGGCCAACTTGCTCCAAGCTTCATGGCCATGTCAATGTCATCCTTATTGGCAATATCCGTATCAATCAGTATCATAGCCTCTCGGACTGCGGGTATGTTCAGTCGCTCTACGATCCAGTTGGGGTCTGCACCCTTTGGAGCATCTGGTTCAGGCGCATCAGCACCATATGAGTAGAAGCCCTTCTTGGACTTCATACCGATTGCACCGGATTCCACCAGATTCTTCAGAGTATCAGGAGGTTTGAAACAGTCGCCGAGTTCTCTGTAGAGAGTTGACATTGCGTTATAGGCAATGTCTAATCCCACAAAGTCACCCAAAGTGAACGGACCAGCGGGAGCCTTTCCAATCTGCAACATTGCATTATCAATCTCCTCCTTTGTAGCCTCGCCACGCTCCAGCATTAAGATCGACTCACGCATCACTGGCATGAGAAGACGATTGACAATGAAACCTGGACTGTTCTTGGCTATCACTGTTTGTTTACCTTGGGTCTTGCCCACAGATTCAGCGGTTGCAATAGTCTCCGCACTCGTCTTATCTCCGATTACGAGCTCTAGGAGCTTCATAGCCGGGACTGGTGAGAAGTAGTGCATGCCGATGAATTTGTCAGGTCTCTTTGTTGCAGATGCCAGCTCATCTATACTCAGCGACGATGTGTTTGTCGCCAGAATAGCATGAGCGGGAGCTGCAGCATCAACCTTAGCAAAGACCTCCTTCTTGACCTCCATGTTCTCAAAGATGGCTTCAATGACTAGGTCTGCATCCTTGACAGCATCCTCAAGGTCTACTGTGGCACTGAGTCTGCTCATGAGACCCTCAGCCTCAGTCATGGAAATCTTCCCTTTATCAATACCAGTCATGACATCAGTTCGGAGTCGTTCCATACCTTTGTCTATGAACTCTTGTTTGATATCAACAAGGGTGACAGTGATACCATTCCACGCGGAAACATATGCAATACCTGAACCCATTAATCCAGAGCCTATGACGGCAATCTTATTGACCACTTCAAAGACCTCCTTACATTGCACCCATCATGACTTGAAGGATTAGATTGGCAAGAGGGTCGGCCTCGTTTGCGTTGCCAATGACCTCAAGACTTCCATCCTTCATAGTGTTTTTGAATGGAACTTCACCTGTGAAGATACCAAGCAATATCTCAGATTTT
>DXJI01000029.1 GCA_019057595.1 Candidatus Thorarchaeota archaeon | reverse complement strand
CTCGAAGATCTTTGTGAGACCCTCAGTCCTGATGACAACGTCGCCCTGCATCTTCAATACTCCAACACTACTTCACTCTACTTCCAACTTTCGGGAATGGCGGTTCACCTTTCAGGTCAGTGAAGAACTCGTGTGCACGGGCCATCTCCTCATCCCCACCTTCGATGAATAGAGATACTGAACCTTCAGCTCCATTCACGCCGCCAGCAGCAATCGGTATAGCAGTTGCATCGAAGAGTGCTTCAACAGCCTCAATTTCGGTGAACGCTATACCCTGGGTAAGGGCAATGGCTCCAACTGGAGTCCCGATTGAATAATCCCAGTCATCCCTTCCAAACTGACCACAAAACTCCTCGTAGGAAACGGGGATTGACTTCTCTAGTCCCACAGGTACAATGATCTTGATGTTCTTAGTAGCTGCAGGGCCTGCGAACGTACCGATGGTTCCTGCAGTATCATGGGCAAGGAGGACTATTGGCACATAGTTCTCATCGAGCGCATTTGCAGATTTGATGATAACGTCATCACTCCCCATCTGGTCGACAACGTCGATTACTTTCTTGTTGTCAATGTACTCTCCCTTGTGGAAGATGGCATCGAACGATCTGGTCTTTCCATCTGTCACAGCAAGTCCTTTCGGAACAACGATTCCTGCGATATGTAGCGTCTTGTCATACTCGCCAAGAATCTCCTCCGCAAGATAAGCAGAAGTAGTTCCCATTGTTATACAGAGGTATCCACTCTTCAGCGCTTTCTGAACAACATCTGTGGCAAGCAGACCTCTAGCAATGAGTCGCTTTCCCTCAGCAGGGGTCAGAGTAACTAGCAGTTTCTTCATGTCGAAATGTCTCCTCTGAGATGGCCTGTCTACTTCCTCAACCTTGATATGGTTTGCCCAGAAAAAAACCTGCATATGACGAACAGTGACGACCTCCCCGGCAAACCGGTCCTTCATAGGATATTCCAGATTGCCAAGGATGTGAATGAAACCAGTTTTGATACGATTCAGGAAGTTCTGAAACCTGTCAAAATCATCAGCAGATTGCTATTTGGAGAATCGCAATTTGAAACCCAAATATCTTCAATGGCTGCAGCACGGCTAGGAAAGACTGTGGTTGACCTAGGTTGGAAAGATGCTGACATGAAATCCACTGAAGAACTTCAGGACTCGGTGAGACTGGCTAGTAAGGCGTCGGACATCTTGTTGACTGCCTTCTCAAGCAGTGAAACCTTTGGGGAAGGTAGGATGCTTACCAAACAGTTTGCTGACGCTTCTTCGGTACCACTCGCAAGTCTACACGATGATGTGTACGCATGGCAGTCCGCCCTCGCAAATCTCATGGGTCTGGAATCACGTCTGAACGGACTTGCTGGAAAACGGATTGCAATCACCTGGGGTTTTGGAAATTCATTCACGAGTCCAGCCGCTGCAAACAGCACACTGATCAGTGCACTAGCCTTCGGAGCCCACGTTCGTCTGGTTGCTCCACCAAAATTCTCTTTTCTTAACCGAGTACGGAGAATAGCGGAAGACACCTCACAGTGTTGTAACGTCTTGTATGAAGAGGTCGATGAGTTCGAAGGATCATTCGAAGACATGGATGCCGTCTTTGCTTTGAACTGGATGAGATTGGATGACTTCAATCATCCCGAGAGAAACCAGGAACACGCACAGGAGTTCAAGGACTGGTACTTTGATGTTCTACCTGAGAATACCCTTTTCTCGACCCTTCCTTACGCGAATTCAGGTCTATTGGCTTCCCGTAAGGTTCTGGGAAGCGATCAAGACATGACACACCTTTGGCTCAAGAACAGAGTCACTGTCCTCGCTGCCACCCTTGCTTATCTGGTCGAGACCTCCTCTTCTGGTGCTCCCACTTCCATGATCTGACGCTCACAGACCTTTTATCGAGAACTGACAGTAGTTGTGGTGTCATGTGGAGACTGATTCGACCTGATGCAAAGCGAGCATGGAATGATCCTGAGGTGGTTCGTCGACTCTCACGGTATAAGGACATTATTGACCAGAAGAGAACTGCCAAGTATCTCATCGCAAAGACCCAGACTTGTGAGACCAATCTCGACTCTTCCTTGGAGGAGCTCTGGAAAGCTCACAAGGAAGACTCTACAAGGTTCACAGAACTGGTCAGAGAGGTTGACTCGAGTGATGAGGTCCCTGGACCAGTGTCTGAACATGAGCGAAACTTCCTGAACCTGAAGATCGAGCTTGCGCACAGGATTCTTGCAGACTGTCATTTCTGCGAGAGGAGATGTGGTGCAGACAGGACACGCGATGAGAAGGGGTGGTGTAAGCTCGGGTCCTCCTCAAGAGTTGCCTCAGCGTTCCTTCACACAGGCGAGGAGGCACCTCTCGTACCCAGTGGGACCATCTTCTTCGCATCATGTTGTTTTGGATGTGTCTTCTGTCAGAATGACGACATTTCTACCAACCCAAACTCTGGGCAACCTGCTGGACCTGAAAAGGTTGCATCAATCGCTGAGGCCCTCTTCGAACAGGGTGCACTGAATGTCAACTATGTTGGTGGTGACCCGATTCCCAACACCCACACTATCATCGCGTCACTTGTCCATCAGACCTCGAATGTCACACAGCTCTGGAACTCCAACCTGTACTGCTCTGAGGAAACCATGCACCTTCTTGTGGATGTCTTTGATGTCTGGCTTCCCGACTTCAAGTATGGTAACAACGAGTGTGCAAAGCGACTCTCTGGGGTTGAGAACTACTTTGATGTGGTTTCACGTAACCACCTGATGGCGTACAACTACGGTGAGGTCATCGTTCGACATCTCGTTATGCCG
>DXJI01000028.1 GCA_019057595.1 Candidatus Thorarchaeota archaeon | reverse complement strand
TCAATCTCAGACAGTTTGTTTCCAGCACTACGGGCATAGTGCTTGGCGAGTCTGAAACAGAGTAGTCCAAAAAGAAGAACTGCAATATAGGAGTACAACGGATTTAGGAAAAGACCCACTCCTAGAATGGCTGAGAGTCCACCGAAACCGATCAAGTTAGGCAAGAGATGAGCACGTAGCATAGACCAGCCACGAATAGGCATCTGGACAGCTGACCCCCTCTGTCGTGTTATCATCCTTTCAGCACGAAAGTCGCCGCCCATTGCTGCGGCATTTGCAGCTACGCCACCTGCAGCCATGTTAATGAATCCGGCTGCAAGAATCATCGCAGGAATGAAGAGCAAGAGACTGGGAGAGATGAAGGTCACAATGACTGAGATAACAGCACCTGCAACCATTGCGAAGGGTACTGCACTGTACACCTTGCCGAGTACGTAATCGTGCATACTCAACTGCGAGAGCTGGAGGTTCATGAGATTCTTGCCCTCGTAGACCGTCTCATAGCCAGCAAAGTACACTCCATAATATGTGGCAAAGGGTACGAGGATTGAAACTATCAGGAATGGTGTAAAGAAGGCCATTTCATTCCCCAGAGTGAAAGCGGGGAGGATGAGGAATATTGCGAATCTGACTGGGCCCACAAGATACTGTGCAAAAACGCGTCCCTCGCGTCTTATGTTCGCCAAATTATACCATATTGACACACTGATTGTGGTGTTGAATTTGATTCTGGGAAATGTCTGGGGATTCCAAACCCCATGAGTGATTGGTTCTTTCGTCTTTGAGCTTCTCTTAGAACCGGCTGCCAGCCAGCCACTATAGTGTGCTCTTTCACTCACAGAAGCATTAGCATTGACCAGACCTATTGCAAGGAACAAGAAGATAACAACCAATAGCAGGTCAGGGAAGCTGATTGGTGCACCAATCAACAGCCTCAGAGTGATTGAACTTGTAGCATAGCCAGGACTGATACCTGCAGAAAAACCAAGAGCGGCGGCTATGTCGAATATCCCATCGAAAAATTGGCCGAATCCATCGCCTATAATCGTAAAGTAGTAGAATGCACCTGCAAGTATTGTCACTGTGGTCCCAACAAACCAACCGATATTCTTCAGGCGACGTCGACCTGCTAGCAGACGCGAGAAGAACAACCCGAAGAGACCACCAAGTGATACACCGAGGGTCGTCATTACAAGCATCATAAGAATGAATGCCGGAATTGAAAGGAAAGCAAATGCTGCACTGGACACAACACTCATCCCTATGAAAATGGGGGTACCGATGACCAACCAGATCATTGAGTTGTAGAAGATGACAACTATCGTCTTTTCCAAGAACAGTGTCTGCAATGAGATGGGCATGGTCATGAGATACTCCATTCTCGAAGAATTTCCAACCGTTGTAGCACTGATCATAATTGAACCAATGAACGAGAAGATTAGGAGGAAGTTGAACAATGTGGCAGCAGTCGCAATGTTTGCAAAAAGAAACTCTGCGATTGTGTTCCAACCTATCAGTGGTGTGACCCATAAGAATCCAATGACAATTATTGCCCACACAAGAATAACGCCAACTGGAATGAGAATGCGCCTTAGTAGACTGCGCTGTTTGGTCCGTTTACCCTTCACTTTGGAAACCCTGAAGCTCTGGGTCAAGTCCTGTCTGAGAAGGATTATGAGGTCTGAGAGGGTCACTTTACTTCACCAAGATACTCAGCAATCTTCTGCATGTCAGGTCCGCCAGTGAGTGACAGAAAGATGTCCTCTAGGGACTTCTGACCTTCGGCCTGTATTCGGAGTTCGTTCATCGACCCCTCTGTAACCATTTTGCCTTCATTGATTATCCCTATTCTGTCACAGATCTGCTCTGCAATCTCAAGGATGTGGGTGGTCAAGAGTATCGTCACACCCCGCTTCCTCATCCCGTTAAGAATCTCTTTGATTGTAGCGGCTCCTCGTGGGTCTATACCAGCTTGCATCTCGTCCAGAATCAACACCTTCGGTTGATGAATCAGTGCAGCAACAAGGCTGATCTTTCTGGACATTCCCTTTGAGTAGGTTTCAATGATATCGTCACTGGCATCCTTGATGTCGAGAAGAGTCAGAAGCTCATCTAGCTCTTCCTCCCTGTCAGCTCCTCGAGGCATACGCCAGATGTCACTCACATAGTTCGCGTACTCCCAGCCCGTCAGTCTCTCGGGGAGAACAGGTTCTTCAGGCACATACCCCATGACTCGTTTAGCATCAACAATCTCATCCTTGATGTCGAACCCCATTATCTTAGCAGTACCCTCTGTGGGCTTCAGCAATCCGAGCAACATCCGCATCGTCGTGGACTTTCCCGATCCGTTCGGACCAAGTAAGCCGTATATCTCACCAGGTTTAACCTGGAATGAGAGATTATCTACAGCGGTGAATTCGCTGAATATCTTTGTGAGTCCATGAGCCTCAATCATCAAAATCAACTGTGGTTAAACTAGAGGCCATTTATGCCTTCACATCTGGGGGAATAATTAGGTTCCTTTTGCCAAACCATAATAAGCAATATTTGCAACGGACCACCCTGTGCCCAAGGTGGCTAGTGTATGAAGACAGTTGAAGAAGCTCCTGGCGTAGCTACTGAAGAATCGAAAGAGTCACCCGAGTACGTGAGGACTAGTCTCGCCGCGGCAATGACTATGGGCAAGATACCAGGTAAGTTCTATCGAGATGCCAAACTTTACTGCATCAATATACTTCTGACTTATGACGAAGGGTGTCATGCAAAGTGTGCATATTGTGGGCTGTCAGGAACAAGAGAGTCTGACACTGATTGGGCTGATAGTAGTTTCATCCGGGTGGATTGGCCAATTTTCTCAGTCGCAGAGATCAAGGAGGCAATCACTGATGGAACCTGTCCTCATGTCGAACGGGTCTGTATATCGATGATAACACTTGGAAACGCACGGGAAGACTGCATCTCTGTCGTCTCAGAACTCAGTGATGTCGTTCCCAGAATTTCGGTCCTTATCACACCTACAATCATCAACAAGGACTGGTTAGTCCGTGTCAAGGAAGCAGGTGCCGACAAAGTTGGTATTGCAGTGGATGCCGCGACAGAGGAGATATTCGAGAAGGTACGAGGAAAAGATGTCAAAGGACCACACAAATGGTCCAAATACTGGCAAACAGTGAAAGAATCTGTCGAGGTCTTTGGCCGCGAGAATACGGGCATACATCTGATTGTCGGTATTGGTGAAACCGAGAAAGAGATGATAGAAACGATTCAAAGAGCACAGGATTTGGGAGCGAGAACTCATTTGTTCTCTTTCTTCCCTGAAGAAGGCTCTGTTATGGAGGACCACCCTCAACCACCTTTGGGAAGCTACAGGAGGGTCCAGCTTGCACGGTATATCATAAACTACGACATTGGATCCTTCCATGATATGAAATTCAATGAAATTGGGCAGCTAACGGATTTTGGTATGACACCAGTGGAGTATGAGAGAATTCTAAATATTGGGGAGGCCTTCATGACTTCAGGATGCAAGGGGGAAACAACAGACAATGCATGCAACCGTCCGATGGGTAATTGCACTCCATTTCAGGCATCAGTAGGCCACTGGAGAAATTTCCCCATAGTACCAAATGAGGATGATATGAGCAAGATTCGAGATCAGCTCTATGACTATTCCCTAACATATGAGGTGGATGACTCTTACCTTGACGACAATTGATGAATTGATTCAGAAAAGCTTCAATCTACCCGATGGTGAGCTTGGACCTCTCTTTGAGAAGGCTTATCGAACCTCTAGAGAGAGATTCTCAGACAAGATGGCGTTCTATGCTCCAGGAATGGTCCACTATGAAACAGATTTCCATGACGCAACTGACCCCTATAGATTCCCGAGTATATCTGTGACAGGAAAGGGATGTTCTCTGAGTTGCGAACATTGCAATGCAGAACTACTAGACCCAATGATTCCTGCTACCACACCTGAAGCGCTATGGAACGTTTTCAACGACATCAAAGAGAAAGATGGCAGTGGTTGCCTAATCAGTGGGGGTGCAACCCCAAAGGGTGACACTCCACTCATGGAATTCATTCCCACAATCAAGCGAGGAAAAGACGAGCTAGGATTAGACATTGTTGTCCACACGGGAGTCGTCTACCCTGAAACCGCACAGGCACTTGGCGATGCGGGAATCGATGGCGCTATGTTGGACATTATTGGGTCAGATGAAACCCTACGTCAAATCTACCACCTGGAAAAATCGGTGGACATTTTCGATGAGTCAATGTCACATCTGGAAAATTACGGTGTACCCTATATGCCACATATTATTGCAGGCCTCCATTACGGAGAACTGAAGGGAGAAGCGGACGCAATCAAGATGATTGCTAAACATGATCCAAACTCGGTGGTGGTGGTTGCGTTTATGCCACTGGATCATACTCCAATGCAAGATGTGACTCCAGCAAGCCCAATGGACATTGCTAGGGTCATTCTCGCAACAAGACTTGTGATTCCAGATAAGCCGTTGATTCTTGGATGTGCTCGACCCCTTGGTGCCCATCGAAGACTGACTGACAAACTAGCAATCGACGCGGGTGTAAATGGAATCGCATATCCCTCAGATGAGGGGTATGAATATGCAGAAGAGAAAGGATTCAAACTGTCCTTTGCAGACCAATGTTGTTCACTTATTGAACGCGTATTATGAATCTAGGTGATGAGTGAATTGAGTGATTGGCGTCTACT
>DXJI01000027.1 GCA_019057595.1 Candidatus Thorarchaeota archaeon | reverse complement strand
GGTCTCAACAATCTCCGCTGGGAGCATGTTCCTTAGAGCACTACCATCTGCACCTTCCATGTCTGCAGACTGAAGGATACTGATGATCTGTTGTCCTCCAAGTGTTACTTTGCTCTTAGAGATTCGTGATGTTATCTCCTCATTCAACCATGACTCGGTCTCAGCAACAGCTGTTGGGAAAACCTTCACTGCATTGCGATATCTATCAAGCTCTGAGTCAATACCTTGAGCCAAATCTCCGTTCTCGTCGATGTTCTTCAGAATCTCACCTACTTTACTGAGCCGCTCAAAATCCAGAGCAGAAGTGAATGTTGATACTGAGTCATTGGTAGGAATCTGATCGAAAGCCTCTACTACTTGACAAGATGCATCAATGACACGATAGTTTCGTGCGTAGAAACTGACTGTCTTCTCAGGAACCACGTCTTCGATTGACCAGTCTTTCCCTAGAATCTCAACATTGTCCAACATGTCAATCGACTCGTCATAGACTCCCAAAGGTGAGATATACATGACTAGGTCATAGCCCTGTGCGTAGTCTGCACCACTCTCACCGTCAGACAACACGTAAACTGGGCACCATCTGTCGACACCCTCCTTCACCAAGATGTCAAAGACCTTGGTATCGTTCGTGATGATGACACGACCTTCAATTCTCCGGGGCTTGACTCTACGATAGAGACCCCTGACCTGGCCCAACAGGCTCCTTAGTTTTTCGCGCTGATCTGTTGAAAGTCCTTTTGCCATCTCACTTGCATCAGCAAAATACTTCTGTCTCTCCAGAATGACATCGGTTTTCTCTGGAGGAAGCGGGAAATACAGGAATAGCTTGTCCTTTGCATACGTTGTATTTGCATAACCCCTGATGATATCTAGGCTTGATTCGTAGATCTTTCGGATGTCTACACTTCGGAGCAGCATATTGGATGTCGCACCAAATTCTTGCTCGAAGGCACCCTTCACAAGGTTGACAGCTTGTCTGGATCCTATTCCAGGAACAGCAGCCACTAAGTCGACTCGCGAGTCGTGAATCACCTTTAGTGCTACAGCCTCACTACCAAAATGGTCAATCAGTGATTGCTTTACCTTCTCACCTACGCCAGGAATGTCTGACAGACTCTCTAGGGTCAATTTGTTGTCCCCCGATTGGTTGTTTCTTCTGCGATGAGTGATGTTGTCCTTAAAGTCTTGACTCTCTGACTCACTGAGGTATATTGAACGCGCCATGAAGATAGACTCCCTATTACAATCTGATATGACGAAAGGATTGAAGTTCTCCTACATTTTTCCGCTCGAAGGTTAATATCCTCGTTCAGGGTCAATGATATTGTGAGGTGTTTCACCTCGTATGAATCCGAGGATGTTTTCGCACGCAAACTGGATCAGTTCGTGCCTAATGTTCTCAGAATAAGCAGCTCGATGAGGTGACATTACAATATTATCGAGTTCATGGAATGGTATATCGGCTGGTGGAATTACTGTTCCGCGCCATTTTGATGGATATCTCCACCATACATCGAGTGCTGCACCGTGTATTCGTTTCTCCTTCAGAGCCTCAAAAAGTGCCAGTTCATCAACTATCTGACCACGAGAGATGTTCACCAAGACTGAGGTCGGTTTCATCATGGAGAGGAACTCTCTGTCAACAAGACCTTCAGATTCATCTGTCAGAGGAAGAGAGAGTATAATGAAGTCTGAATCCTCGACCTGTGTCCTTATTTCGGAAATATTGACCACTTGGTCCACTAGGGTAGCATTTCTTGAATCACCACTGAAAGTAGCGGCAACGATGATGACATCAAAGGACTTTAGTCTCTTCGCAATATCAGCACCGATGTGACCTAATCCAATGATGAGGACTTTCTTTCCTCGAATCGCAAGATTATGAACTGGACCTCCCCATCTATGAATCCAGTTACCGGTCCTTAGCTCTCTATCACTTGGAACGATGTTCTTGGCTGCTGCAAAGAGAAGGGATATTGTATATTCTGCTACTTCTGCAGAGTTGACGTGAGAGTTGCAGACAATAAGGTCATCTCGTTCACTCACCGCTGAAAGTTCGATTTCGTCGATACCAGCTCCAAAAGACTGAATCATTCGGAGTTTTGTTGCTTTCTGGATATATTCCCCAGAAACACGATCAGACAAGAGAATTTTAGCATCCCCACCATGCTCTAGCATCGACTCAATTGTTCCTTCAGACCCAACAACTTCAGCTTCATCACCAATTATGTCCTTGATGATCTTAACAAGTTCATCAGAATACGCGACAAGGACTTTCATTCAATCAGACTCCTAAATGATTGTCCATGGTTTCGCAATCTTGGGAAACCATGGAGTCTTTAATCTAATAGGATCGTGCTATGTAGACGACCTCTTTGGCTACCTTGCCACAGGCTACACAAAGACCTTCGGGTTCTTCCTCAAGATCCATCCGAGTTCCACGAATTACACCGCGTGTGTTCTTCTCGACCTGCTCAGCACAGGGATAGCCATCCATTTCTATTGTACAGAAGGGCACTCGTGCAATCTTTCCGTGGTCAAGGGCATCATCTATCTCACCGAATCTCTCAGCGTCGACGACGAGTCCTTCTAACTTGGTTTCTGCAGTTTTGAGAAGATTCTCATCAATCTCCTTTCCAAGTGCAGATACCCTCTTTTTCAGGTCCTTCAGATCGATAGTTTCGCGTTCCATCGTATCACGACGGAATATGACGACCTTGTTCTGTTTGAGATCACGAGGACCAGACTCGATTCGTATGGGGACACCCTTCATCTCCCAGTAGTTGTATTTCCATCCAGGAGTTTCCTCGCAATCGTCAAGATAGACTCGAATGCCATCCTTCTGTAGTTTCTTCTTGATGTCCTGACAGTACTTGAGTACGGCATCTGCATCCTTGCCCTTGAAGATTGGAACAATCACTACCTGATAGGGAGCCACCATGAAGGGTAGTCTGAGACCCTTGTTGTCCCCGTGTATAGAGATCATTGCTCCATAGATCCTTGAGATGGCTGGACCGTAGCAGGTCTGCCATGCATGAACAGTTTCATTCTCCTTGTTCAGGAACGTGATGTCGAAGGCCTTGGAGAAGTTGTCACCAAGGTCGTGGGTCGAGGGCAGTTGAATCACTTTTCCGTCGGGCATCAGCGCATCCGCTGCATAGGTATTGAGTCCACCAGGAAACTTATCCCACTGAGTCCTTCGAAATATCATGACTGGCAGACCAAAGTTGTCAGTACAGACCTCTTTCGTGATCTCTATGTCCTCTATGACCTGGGCTTTAACCTCTTCATGTGTTGCGTATACATTGTGACTCTCAATCCAGAGAAACTCTTTCCCTCGTAGGAAGGGACGAGTGCTTTTGATCTCTGATCTGAAGACAGACACTCGCTGATATCTCTTCAAGGGCAGGTCTCGCCAACTACGTACCCATAGTGAATACATAGGATAGATAGCGGTCTCACTAGTGGGTCTGAGAGCCAGTCTTTCTTCCAGTTTCTCACCCTCGCCAATCTCTGATATCCAGAAGACCTCGGGAGTGAAGCCTTCAACATGGTCAGCCTCTTTCCGGAGGTTTGATTCTGGTATGACAGTTGGAAATATCATTGGCAAGTGATCTGTCCTGTGGAAGACCCTCTCCAGAATGTCAAACATCAGATTCATGCTCATGGTGCTCCACGGTGGGAAAGGTGTGAAGCCTTTGACGCCATATCTGATGTCTGCAAGCTCGGCCACTCGAACTATCTCTGTAAACCAGTCAGGAAAATCTTTTTCCTTGTCGATGTCGAAGATGGCACTTTTGGTGTCTTTCTTTTGACTGTTCATGATATTATCCTCTGTCTGAGTTGTGATACATGGTATTGACTAGGACTGAGAATTAGTGTTCTATTGATACGGAACGTGTTCACCTAGCATTTACGTTCACCAACTCATCCTCATCTTGGTTTGCATTTAAAGACTACCATGAATTCAACGTTTTGTTCGAGTTTCTCCAACTTCACGAATTCTGTTATCTAGCTTGTGTTTCTTAATCAAAGCGACTACACCCTTAGGAACAAGTGACTCCCACTCGTCATTACCCCATCTGATGAGGTCACGAATGTGACTGGCACTGTACTGAGCCCGTTCTAAGAGCTTTGTAGAGTCAGTCTTGATCTTACCCTCCTCAAGGAGTCTCTTGACAAGTGGGTTGTGACTGTAAGCCTTGTCAAAGTATGGCACAAAGGATCGCATATGACTCACCCAGAGTGGATGAATGTTGATATCAGAAACTGGGACCACTGTGATACGATCTAGAGGAAGTTTCTCATCAATCAATGCACGTCGAATGAGCATCACTCTCTCACCACCCGTGAATGGATTTTGTGGAGTGTGTGAGTACTGTGAGCTGCCAACGACGATAATGATGTCTTCATTCTTTTCCAGAATCTGTTTGATTGTGTGGATGTGTCCCTTGTGGATTGGCTGGAATCGCCCTATGAATAGTGACTTCATCGTGAACGATTTCTGTGTGGACCTGTGGTCCAAATAAGGCTTGGGACTAAGGAGGAAGAGGTTCATAACGGTGTGGTAGTTTCTCTCACAGGGAAATCTCAATGATTGAAATTGATGGCTCACACGGTGAGGGTGGTGGTCAGATTCTACGCACGGCAGTTTCACTGTCAGCACTGACCATGAAATCAATTCGTATCACCAACATTCGTGCTGGTAGACCAAAACCCGGTCTCAAGAGACAGCACATTGCAGGCATCGAGCTGGCTGGAATGCTTGTCGAGGCTTCAATCAGAGGCCTTGACATTGGAAGTAAAACTGTCGAGTTCATCCCGCGTGAACGTCAGTCGGGGACTTTCAATTACGATGTTGGTACTGCTGGTTCAATCTCGCTTGTTCTTCAAGCTGTCCTCCCTCCAGCTGTGTTGTCACCAGAGCCGGTGGTTCTTCACATGAGAGGAGGAACAGACGTCAAATGGAGTCCTCCGGTTGATTACATCACGAATGTCTTCACCCCTACAGTGGAAAGAATGGGTCCAAGTATCAAGATTGACCAAAAGAGAAGAGGACACTATCCAAGGGGCGGAGGAATGGTATCTTGTGAAGTCGATCCTGTGAATGAAATCAAATCCATGGATCGGGTCAATTTTGGACAACTCAAATCAGTCAATGGCATCTCTCATTGCGTCCGCTTACCTGGACACATTGCAAACAGACAGGCATTGTCTGCTAGTGATGTGATTCAAGAGGAACTAGGTGTCGAATCGGATATCCTCCACGAATCATATTCCAAGGGTGATGACCCGCATCTCGGCCCAGGAAGTGGAATCGTGATTTGGGCAGAGGATGAAAACGGTGTTAGACTGGGCGCAAACATGCTGGGTGAGCGTGGAAAGAGTGCGGAGATTGTTGGAAGTTCAGCAGCTTCATACCTCGTTAGAGAGGTTTCATCAGGGATGGCAGTCGATTCTCATCTTTGCGACATGTTAGTTCCATACCTAGCTATTGCATCTGGAACAAGTAAGATTGGTGTGACCGATATAACTTCACATCTGACAACCAACATCTGGGCAATTGAACAAGTCTTGAAAGTTCAAATTGAGCTTGAGAGAAAACCGGACAATTCTGGAGTGTTAAAAGTCGAAGGTGCTGGATTATTTGCGTGACAGTGAAGACAGGTAGTCATCGACAGACTCCTGAAGTGGAACTAGATCCACTTCTTCTACAGCATCCCGCATGAGCTTTTCAACACCTACTCCTTCAACCGCAATGATCTCATGACTGTTGGGCAACCTCTCTCTTGCGGCCTGGAGCTTGTCTGGGGGAGTGATGTCCACCTTGTTTATGACAATGAGAATAGGATTCATTGCAAACATCTTCTGAACCTCACTCAACAGATTGAGCTGTTCTTCAAACGACCATCCACACGCCTCTGATGGATCAACCATGAAAATGATGACGTGTGCGAGGTACTTGAGAGCTGCAATAGCCTCTCTTTCAATCTCGTTTCGCTGGGCCATGGGGCGGTCCAAGATGCCCGGGGTGTCTACTATCTGTACACTGTGGTTGTCAACACGGAGGTGACCAACAATCACTTTTCGTGTTGTAAATGGGTAATACGCCACTTCTGGTTCTGCAGTTGAAACCTCTCTCACAAGCGTTGATTTGCCGACATTCGGAAATCCAGCACACACTATTGTTGGTGAGTTGGGCACGATTCCAGGAAGTTGTGACAGGGTCTTCTTGGCCTCGATAATGAAGTCAATGTTCTTTGCGGTAGCTCTCAGTATCGATGAAATTCTTCCCTTTGCAGCACTTCGTGACCTCTTCATCTGCTTGAATTCACCCGCTAGTTTGATCGCCTGAATGTGTTTGTCGGTGATGTCATCGATAGTTGGAATACAGTTGTAGACTGCTCCCAAAGATTGTTTCAATCGGTCGTTCCCGACAAGGACCTCAGCTATCTCGAGATAGAACGGATGGAGTCGGTCCATAGAAGGAAACTGTTCGACAGCCTCACTGAGCTTTATCTTGATCTGTTTAGAGAACTCCTGAAGTCTGGTAATCTCTCTAATTCGGGTGCGTTCTAACTTCTTCATCCTGAGTGAGCTTTTCATGCTGATACGGATTGACCTGTTGTGAGCAAACTCGATAATCTCCTCTGCAGTCATTATGGAAGGGATATTTGCAAAGGGATTCAGTTTGCGCAACGTTGAAACGCTCCACCCGGACAAGAAGGGACAGTTCGTAAACCTTAAGAAACGACCGGACGTGGCCAACACAGATTAACTCCCGTTTCGGAGGCTTATTGATAATGTCACTTCCAACTGGTGCAACTGTTGTCGGCATAAAATGCAGTGATGGAGTAGTGGTTGCCACTGATTCATTGATCACATGGGGAACACACATCCTGAGCGAGAAAGGCATCAAAGCTTTCAAGCTCACGGACACCATCGTCTTGGCATCTGCAGGTCTCACCTCAGACTATCAGATGCTGGTAAATAGGCTTCAGGCTCAGATCAAACTCTATGAACTGAATCAGAAGAAGAATATCACAGTAAAGGCACTCTCAAAGATGATGGCCAATACGCTCTATTCTCGACGAATGGCACCATTGTATGTCCAGACAGTAGTGGTCGGATATGATATTAACGGACCACAGCTCTTCTCATTGGACATGGGAGGGTCGCTGATGCCTGATGAATTCACAGCTACTGGATCCGGGACTGGACCGGCATTCGGTGTTCTAGAGGATGGATTCAAACCTGGCATGACCGTGAAGGATGCAGAGGCTATTGCAATCAATGCTGTCAAGGCAGGTATTGCTCGAGATGCACAATCCGGTGGAGACATTCGTGTCATGAGTGTGACTGAGAGTGGTGTCACCGAGCGAGTCGTCAATTAGAGCGCGTGCCACATTTGGTATCGCACACCCTCATCTTTAGGACGCATACTTCGTCAAGATATAGCGTAGCAGCCCTTGTAGGGGTTGTTGAAGTAGACCAGAGGCTTGTTGATCTCCATGTCGAAGCACCAATCGAATATTCTTTGAAATCGATAAGAAAGAGTGTTGAACAGAGACCGACGATACTTGCCCATTCAGTCATGAGTACACAGACTGATCGTGTCTACAGAGAAATTAGAGAGATCCGTAAGAAGATTGGAAAATCCGTCACTCTCATAGGTGGAGGACCACATGCGAGTGCTCGTCCAATGGAACTACTAGAGAACGGGTTTGATTTGGTAGTTGTAGGTGAGGGAGAGAGGACATTTCCCGAGCTTCTGTGGCATCTCATCAATGATAAAGACCCGCTGGAGATACAGGGAGTCGTTGGAAAAAATACTGTAGACTGTCCAAGACCAAGAGACCTACCCCCTGTAGATCTCAGTGACTTTCCCCCATTTGCGTTGGGAATGAACATACTGGGACCAGTTGAAGTGACACGGGGCTGTCCCTATTCGTGTAAGTTCTGTTGTACTCCCTTCTTGACTGGTGGAAGAGTCCGAAACAGATCTATCGACTCGATTGTTGAATGGTTGAAGCGTGCCGTGGACGAGCGCGGTTTTGACCGCACATGGTTTCTCTCGCCCAATGCACTGTCATACGGAGGTCGAGGAAGGACTGTAGAAGCTGAGAAAGTCGAAACGCTTCTGAGAACTGCGTCAAGCATTGAGGGTTTGAATGAGGTCTTTTTCGGTTCGTTTCCCTCAGAGGTAAGACCAGAGTTTGTGAGTAAGCCTGTTCTTGAGATGATGAAACAATACGTAGCAAATGAAACTCTTCAGATTGGACTCCAGTCTAGTAGTGATCGTGTTCTAAAGATGATCAATCGACATCACACTGTTGAGGAGGGATTGAGCGCAATCAGGACAGCTCTCGACTGTGGATTTGTCCCTCAGGTGGACATGATCTTTGGACTCCCTGGCGAAAATATTGAAGAACTGCATGAGAGTGTTGAACTCTGTTACACATTGGCCGAGATGGGAGCAAAAACGCATGGTCATGTTTTCATGCCATTACCGGGTAGCGCATTTGAGAAGATGCCTCCGGGAAGACTGGATCAAGAGAGCAGAAGACGTCTTGGAGAGCTCTCACGAAAGAAACTCTTGACTGGATCATGGAGTACCCAAGAAACTATAGCTGAGAACCTCTTTTCACAAGGTGGAAACTAGTCAGTATGGACATTGCCAAACCCTGATAAGAAGTACAATAGAGTCAGCCACGATTCAGTTTGAGTTCGGACATGCCATCAGAATTGAGCGAAAAGCTCGAGAAGCAGGGGTATCACTTACTCGGGAAGAGAGGTGCATACAAGGCATGTCAGTGGCAGAAGAAGGCCCTTCTTAGCGGAAATGCATGCTACAAGCAGAGATTCTACGGTATAGAGTCGCATCGTTGTGTGCAGATGACACCAGTAGTGGACAAGTGTACTCAGAGCTGTGATTTCTGTTGGCGCGTCACTCCTTCAGACATTGGGATCACATGGAATCAGGTAGCTGTTGATGAACAAGATGTCATTCCTGTTGAGGACCTGATGGATGAAGTGCTGATGGCAAATCTCAGAACACTGGGGGGATACAATCCAAAGGCAGGAGCCAAAGTTACAGAGCGCATGTACAAGGAGGCGAGGGATCCGAAACATGTTGCTATCTCCTTAGCAGGTGAGCCGACTCTCTATCCATTCCTCAGCGATCTGATTGACGAGGTACATGGGAGAGGAATGACCTCATTTATGGTGACGAATGGTACGCAACCGCAGGTTCTTTCAAACATGACATTGCCAACTCAACTGTATCTGACACTGGCAGCACCCGATGAAACGACCTACCAATCCCTGTGTAGACCTGGGATAAAGAACGGATGGGCCAACATCATTGAATCGCAGGAAATGCTGCAGTCTCTAGAAGGTAGGACTGTTAATAGACTGACAATGGTAGCAGGTCGCAACATGCACGACCCGCATGCATATTCAAAACTCATCGAAGTTGGTGAACCAGATTTTGTTGAAGTGAAGGGCTACATGTTTCTCGGTTCATCCCGAGAACGACTCGATAAGTCCAATGCCCCATCACATCGGGAGATTCGTGCATTTTCAACAAAGATTGCTGCATTGACAGGTTATCATCTGGTTGATGAACAGATTGAGAGCAGGGTCGTTTTACTGTCACGCAGCAAACAAATAAAGAAGCTATGAATGATTCGAGGGAGAACGAGATGAAGCTTTCAGAAATACTCAAACCGTTGAGAGAAGAGATTGATGGGGACGATACGGTCCGTGAGAAGACCCTCCCATTTGCACGTAACGCAGTCCGGCAGTGCAGCGAAGCAATCAAGCTAGTGCATCGCGAACGATTCGATGAGGCTAAGGCCCTCATCAGTGAAGCTAGCAAAATAATAGAGCAAACGAAATCAGAGATGTCAAAGAGCGAATTCATCTCCAAATCTAGGAACCTTGACGTGGCCTATCAGGAACTAGCTGAGGCCTCGAACCTGCTCTCCCTTGTAGAAAATGGGGAGTTTGCACCACCAGAAGAGTATTCCATTCCAGTCCGAGCATATCTAACAGGTCTTGCAGATACTGTAGGTGAGCTGAGAAGAGCCTCGCTAGATCTTCTTCGGAATGATGGTTTGGAACGAGCAGAGAAACTCCTTGCATTCATGGAAGAGATACTTGAAGAGCTTCAGACCTTTGACTATCCAAATGCACTGGTTCCCGATCTGAGAAGAAAGTGTGATGTTGCGCGTGGTATAATTGAACGAACAAGAGGAGACCTCACTAGAGCAGTTGGACAGAGCAAGCTCATTGCTAAATTGGATGGACTTGAAGATAAATACAAGAATTGAATGGAGGATTTTGTTTGGTTATTCCAGATATCTGGTTCACTATTTACTCGCTAGCCAACAGAGGTGCTATTCATAGTAAGACCGTTCTCACCACCCGTGAGCTGGGTGAAATACTAAATGTCAGTCAGCAGACGGCATCTCGGCGGATTGCACAGTGTGTTGATGAGGGCTACTTGAACAGAGTCCACACCACGGAAGGAATGCTCCTGCAGATAACAGACAAGGGTCGCGAGGAACTGCTTCATATTCTGACCAACCTAGAGATTGCATTCACGCCACCAGAAGATGAGATTGTCATTGAAGGCAACATTGTCACCGGTCTGGGTGAGGGAGCCTACTACGTGGAAGTGTATTATTCAAAGCTCAAATCAGCTCTTGGTTTCAAACCACATCTAGGAACTTTGAATGTCAAAATAGTGGATGATGAGTCTCGAAAGGCCATAAGCAGGATGAAGAACTCTACTCCTCTGGTCCTCACTGGATTCAGTCACAAGGGGCGTACATTTGGTGACGTCATCTGCTACCGTGTCAAGTTGAACAAGAAGATTGAGGCTGCTATTGTCATCGCTCAGCGTACACATCACAGTGAGGAAATCTTGGAAGTAGTTGCTCCGGTGAATATCAGAGATGCTTTGGACCTAGGTGATGATGACAAAGTCACACTCACTGTTGTACCATTGCACATGGCGACTTGATCTAATGACCATATTCTCCAGTCAATGGGACAAAGGCAACGCCACCCCATCTCCTCTGAGTGACTTTTCCTGCCGCATCCTTCTCTACCATCATGAGTTCTTGGAAGAACCCCTTTGAGCCAACAGGAATGAGCATGATTCCTCCGAAAGCTAGCTGGTCAATCAGTGGTTGAGGGACGGAGGGTGCTGCTGCAGCAACGAGTATTCTGTCGAAGGGAGCCTGTTCAGGGAGTCCAATACCACCATCACCATTGATCAGAGTGACCCGGTCATCGTATCCTGTCCTCTCGAGATTCTCTCGTGCAAACTTGATGAGTCCCTCTACGATTTCGATTGTATACACATGCCCCGGGTTTGAGTTTCCCGGTGGGGCTACGAGTTCAGCACACAGTGCAGCATGATATCCAGACCCCGCACCAATCTCTAGCACCTTGAGACCGGGTTTCAGGGTCAGACTCTCACACATAATTGCACACATGTGAGGTGCAGAAATGGTCTGACCTAGACCTATTGGTAGTGGAGAATCACGATACGCATGTTCTCGAGATTTGGGACTGACAAATTCCTCTCTAGGTACAGTCCTGATTGCTCGTTCCATCTCGTCTGTTTTGATGTAACCGTTGTTCCTGAGCCTACGAACTAGGTTATCCAGGTCCTTCTTTAGACGGTTCTCGGGCATGCGAATCAATGATATTGAGGATATGCAATCATAAAAAACCATGCGCAGAGTACAGTTCAAGGCATACGGACATCAGAACGTCATTGGCGAGCACAAATCAACCGTCGAGCTGACTTCTGAGGATCATCTCACTCAACAAGGAACCTGCATTGTGGGTGTGAGTGTACATTTGACTCTGGATGATCTGGATACAGAAATCAAGGAACTTGCCCAGCTGGAATCTACCACAATCGTCTTGAAAATGGATGTTGATGGGTTGGTGGAAAAGGTGACCGGAACTGGAGGGTCTGGTCTGACGTATTCAGATCCTACGAGTATGGTCGCTAGGACTAGCTCGTTTGAATGTGACCGTACACTCATGATTAATGCTGACAAAGCTGCATCAGACTTGAGTCGTGATTTTATAGAGAGGCTGAAGGAAAGTGATGTTGTGATTGAATGTGAGCTGGTCTACTCTACTCAATGATTAGGTCAACCACCATCTGGTACTCATATGGAGCACTGTCCCTGACTCGTCGAACCAGACCAACCTCTTGGACCGACCTACCTGATTTTTTCACGAGTTTGGTTGCCTTTTGCTTAATGGTGTCTTCGGGACTATCTCCCCCAATGAAGTCATAGTAGTGCATGACTCCATTCGGTTTTAGGATGCGACATGCGTCAGCGATGAAATCGAATGCACCAGAAGGGTGATTCATGACCACTCGGTCAGCAACAGCCCCACCCCTGTTGGAGATGTAAGACTGTGCATCTGAAATCACAGGTTCTATGGTTCCAATTAGCTTGTTCAGTTTCATACTCTCTTTGAGAAGTTCTATGGCTTCAGGATTTATGTCGATGGCGACGACATGTGCCTTGTGATGTCGGGTGATATGAATTGGAAAGGGACCAACACCGCAGAACATATCCACAACAACCTCATTGTCCTTGACCAGTTGGGCGACTCTGTTGTGTTCTTCTAGGAGTCGCGGGCTGAAGTAAGCCTTGGCTAGATCTACTGCAAGACGGCAGCCATATTCTGTATGAATCGTAGTTGTCTTATTCACACCCGCAAGATGACGATATTCTCTCGTACGCAATGTCCCAGATATAGCTCCTCCCTTTGCTAGGACTGTTGAGAAGTTCTTGTGAACCCCGTGAAAGACCCTCCCAATCAAGTCAGAGTGCTTCGAAAGTTCTTCAGGTATCTCAAGAACAGCGATGTCACCTATCAAATCGTACGCTCGTGGAACGAGTTCAAGTTCTTTGGGGCTCAAATCTCCTTCAAGTGCCTCTACAAGAGTCCGTGGACCCTGAAGCGCACTCTCAAACTCTCTCTCGCCTACTTCAAAATCAATGGGTCCGACAATGTCAGATAATTGCTCGTCCTGTACCTTCCCGCGAAGAGGCATGTAGAGACTGCTATTCTGAGATACAATCTTGTAGTCAGTATCCAGAAGGTCTTGTTCTCTCAAATCTTTCCTGATTCGTTCTCCCTCATTCGCAGGAACTTTCAGGTATGATTTCTTTGACGACATCATCATGGGGGCGTACGCAGAGACCTAAGACACTTACGATATTAGTCGAATGTATTCTCTTCCTGCTCCACTCTTTGTACCCACCATTACCTGGTATAGAGTTTCATCGCCACGAGTCACTTTCTGCGGGGTCCCAGTCACTTCTACTCTGTCATCAGGTCTGAGAAGACCACCGAACGCACCGTCGTATACCAATATTCGACCCACTTTTTCACCAGCGATGACATCCAGGGGCTCTGAATTACACTCATAGATTGCAGGATGAAAGATACCATAGTCAGCAGATACGATGTCCATCGTTATTGTGACTGGTTCCGTGGAAACAGAAAGATACGATTCACTACCATGCTGGATTGGGATCTCCTCAGGATGGAGGATTGGTGTGATTCCAATACACATCGAGTCCAGACAGAGGGCTTTTCGCCTAATGAACAGGTTCTGCAAGTCTTTTGTCTTCATTATTGGCACTCTTGAATGAACCCGCGAAATGGCATGCTCCCAGTCAGGAAGTTCTCGCAATCTGGATCCCTCGGTCAGATTTCTGACGGATTCGTAGTTGTTGTGGAGTTTCCATGAGCTTTCAAAACCATAGACGTTCATATTGACGTCCGAATGATCTGGTTCATGTCCTTTCCAAAGTATACTTCCTGCAACTCCAATATTGTCAAAGGGAATGTCTAGCGTATCATGAAGGGCGGATGCTCCACGATAAACAAGTTCCTCGAGTGAGTCCTTGGGTCCTTCATCGATGATTTCTCTGAGCATCATTTTTGAAAGAATGAATTTTCTTGTT
>DXJI01000026.1 GCA_019057595.1 Candidatus Thorarchaeota archaeon | reverse complement strand
ACGGACGCAATCATAATCATGAGAAACATGGCAGTTGACCAAGGATTCATGCTACCACCACATCGCAAAGCCTCACAAAAACTACTCAGTACTGGACATGCAGTTCCAATTGATGATGCCAATCGTGAGATTCGAAAAGAATTGGGTCTTGATGAAGTGCCTCCCACTACTCATTCAGATGAAAAAGCTCTCAACGATGTTCAGGAGATACTGAAGAGAACTGGTTTTCAAAAGTTGATCGAAGGTCAGGAGGATGAGTGAGTTGACTGAGGCAGAAACTTACTCGTTCTTCTTGGGTTGTGTTATGCCAAACAGATTCCCAAATCTTGAGGCGAGCATCCGCGTTGTTCTTCCGAAATTAGGAATCAACCTTGAGGATATTCAGGGAGCCAGCTGTTGTCCTGCACCAGGAGTCATTCGGTCCTTTGATGAACCGACTTGGTTGGCCCTTGCGGCAAGAAACCTTGCACTCGCAGAGATGTCTGGACATGACCTCATCACAGGATGCAACGGTTGCTATGGTACGTTCAAGGACGCACTGACGGAGATACGTGAACATCCTGAGAGACTGAAAGAAGTACGGAAAGTCTTCAAGGGCATGGGCTTGAAGTTCAGTGGAAAGGTCGAAGCCAAACACGTCATTGAGGTGATAGCAGACCTTGGTCCTGACAAGATTAGAGGTGTCGTCACTAGAAAATTGAAGGGTATCAAGGTGGGAGTTCACTATGGTTGTCACCTACTCAAGCCGAGTAAGAACAGACCCTGGAAACAAACCCAGAAGCATACATTCCTTGATGAGCTAGTGGAGGCAACGGGAGCTGACAGTACCAAGTACAAGGACAAAGATCTCTGTTGTGGTGCCGGTGGAGGAGTAAGAGGAAGTCAAGCGGAAGTCAGTGTAGATATCGCAAGGGAAAAACTTGACAACCTTATCGAAGCTGGGGTTGATTGTATAGTCGATGTCTGTTCGTTCTGTCATTTACAATATGAAGTTGCACAGTCACAATTAAACAAAGAACTCGGAGAGAAGAAGTACAATATTCCTGTGGTGTACTACACCCAACTTCTGGGTCTAGCCATGGGTCTGGATCCCACAGAATTGGGCTTGGATAGACACGTAGTCGATACAAAACCACTGCTTGACAAGATATTTGGTTAGAACCACTTTCTGGCTGCATAGTAGACAACAAGAGCCATAATTCCACTAGAGAACAACAGAATTGCAACAAAGACCACTATTCGTGGTTCAAGGAAAGGATTGTTTGGCGGAGTTGTGGTGGTAGTAGTACTTGTCGGAGGAGGTGTCGTGACTACGACTGTACCTGCAGAGAACTCACCATCAGACGTGTCTGAATTGAAGTATATGCTATCTGTAACTCGTACTTCAATAGAATAATTGTCCCCTTGATTAAGATTAGAGCAGTCCCATTCAAACGAGGTGCGATTAGTTGATTCAACCAAGAATTCGAAGGATTCTCCTGAATCATCTGAGAATAACACATCAAAGAACAAAGTGTCATCACCGTTTACATCGGAAGCAGCCCAAGTAATGTTGTGCAGTGAAGTCCAGTTTTCTCCTCCATTTGGAGTGACAACTTTGACCTTTGGTACGAAGAAGTTACCAATATAGACATCGGTGAATTCCGTTGTGAATATTGTCCCATTTGACAACATAGTTGAAGCAACTATAGTGCAGGTCGCATTGTTACCAAGGAAGCGGGTATCTATCTCAAGTGTTGATACATTATCATCAGCAGTCAGAATCGATGGAATCGCAGGAGCGTGAACCTCCAATCTAGAGTTATTGACTTCAGGTTGCCATTCTGTTTTCAAAGTCACATGGTCGCCCCCTATCGTGTCACCAGATTGTACAGGCGTATCGGTTTCGAGAGTAAGTGAGGTGTATGTCAAGGTTAAACTAGGAACATCAGCAGAAACAATGTTCTGATCTGAAGAGAGAGAAAGACGATCATCGACAAGCTGAATATGACCCATGTAGCTCAAGGCAAATGGTGAGATTACAATTAGGACTAGAGCCAGACCGATTACGACTCGATGGTCAGGTCCAACATTCTTTCTAAATTTACTATTTTTGGGCTTCAATCTCTTTCACCCTCCGGGAACGGTTGTTCTCTCCAGACCTTCAGAGCCTCGTACCATAGTACAACGCAAACGGAAACAAGCAACAGCAGTAAAATCGTTGAATACCAATCTATAGCTAACCAGATTAGAATACCGAGGGCTGAAGTCAGTGATGTATAGAATGTAGCATAAAAGAGGAACCGAGGGACCATAAGTCGCCCGCGTCCCATGAACTGATTTAGTATTCCAATTCTCACATCTCTTATCACGGTGTACTGTCCGTGTACATCCTTCTCAACAAGACCAAATTGTCGCAGACGCTCAAGGTGATGCATTGAGAGGGAGGGACTAGAGAGTTCCGCACCCCGTTGAATTTCACGTGCAGTTAGTGGTTCAGAGTGCCTCAACATGTACCAGTATACACTTAGCGTCTTGCCTTTTACGAGCTCTGTCAACTCCGCATCGTTTGGATTCTCTCTGGTCAAGACCCACAACTCCGAAAATCTGGGGTCATTCTAAGCTCTAAGACTCTTAAAACCTGCTGATTGTTCAAACAAAGATAGGTCCCTCAAGGTAAGGCTAAAATAGGTATTCAGTGCGCCAAGGGTCAAGCCTGAACAGAAATCTGTTCGAGGAGACAACACAGATGTCAACGGCTCGGAAACCGATTACACCAAAACCTCCACGGACCAGAGAGAAGGTGTTAGTGATTCTCCAAGAACAGTGTAAGCAGTGTATGCTTTGTGTTGAATTCTGTCCGAAGAATGTGCTGTGTTTGACAGATATCTACAATCGTAAGGGATACCATCCAGTCACTGCTTGCGATATCGACGCCTGTGTGAATTGCGAGTTTTGTGAGCGAATATGCCCAGACATGGCTATCTTTCTAGCTGATCGGGATGAGGCAAAGAAGGCATACGAGACAGGTGCTATCGATGCGGGGACTGTCATTCCTGAGTTCGATGAAGAATCCAAGGAGGAGTCCTAATAGATGCCCGAACGAGTCATGTTTACAATGGGTGACATAGCAAGCGCTGAGGGAGCCCTAAGTGCAGGATGTCGTTATTTTGGCGGTTATCCTATCACTCCAGCAACAGAGATTGCAGAGTGGATGTCGCTTCGGATGCCAGAGTTGGGCGGGGCTTATGTTCAATACGAGGACGAGATTGCATCCATCACGAGTGTGATTGGCGCGTCATGGACCGGTGTGAAATCAATGACTGCTACCTCAGGTCCTGGTGTAAGCCTCATGCTGGAGGCAATAGGACTAGCAGTGATGACAGAAACTCCACTTGTTCTTGTCAATATCATGCGAGGTGGTCCAAGTACTGGACAACCGACAAAGGGTCAACAAGGAGACATCATGCAGGCAAAGTGGGGAAGTCATGGAGACTACCAGATTATTGCATTGACCCCAGCTTCTGTCCAGGAAATGTTCGATCAGACAGTACAGGCATTCAATCTGTCTGAGAAATACAGGACTCCAGTGTTTGTGCTCGCTGATGAGACCGTGGGGCACATGAGAGAAAGACTAGTCATTCCTGATGAGAAGGATCTCAAACTGGAGTATCGAAAGACACCCACAGTACCACCAGAGGAATACCTACCCTACAAAGCTGATGACGATCTTGTCCCACCAATGGCACTTTTTGGATCAAAGTACCAGTTCTACGCCACTGGACTAACTCACGATGAGCGAGGATACCCTAGCGACAAGGAGCATGTTCAGATTGAACTTGTAACTCGACTCAATGACAAGATTCTGAAGAATGCTGACAAAATCATTGACGTTGAGAGGTTCATGTTGGATGATGCCAAGATTGGTGTTATTTCATATGGTACCCCATCAAGGAGTGCGAAGAAGGCCATCAAGGAGGCCAGGGCAGAAGGAATCAAGGCGGGAATGCTTCGGCTGAAGACAGTATGGCCCTTCCCTGAAGAGCAGGTTGCGCAACTTGCTTCGGAGGTGGATCACATCATCGTAGCTGAACAGAACCTTGGTCAGGTCTATTATATGGTTAAAGCAGAGGCATCACCAACTCCAGTCCATTTGATGGTGAAACCTGCGGGTATGCCACAACTACCCCAAGAAATTCTTGACAAAATCCGAGAAGTCAAGTCACTCTAACTATTCCGATTAGTTCGTGGACAGGCTGCAGAACGTATTCTCGCGGATTCGCCGTACTACAAAGAAAATGATGAGCAAGTAGTACTTAGACAAAAGACTCACAGATTCTTGTTGATATCAGCTCGAATGCCTTATTCACATTCTTGTCAAGCATGACAGAAACCTCGAGGTAGTCCATCCCTAGTTTCCGGGCCATCTCCTTTCCTTCGTTTGTAGAGATGACTCTTTCATCAACAAGATCAATCTTGTTTGCTACGAGTAGGGATTTGTAGTCCTCCACGTTTCGATCAACTTCGTTCTTCCAGTCCATCACCGCGTTCAATGACTCCCAAGAAGTGACATCAAACATGAAGATGACTCCCTGAGTTCCAATATAGTAGTTGGCCCGAACCCGTTCTAAAAAGTCCTGGGAACCAAGATCCCAAATCTGAAGGTTGACAAAGTTAGTTCCAAGGTTCATCTTTTTGTAAGCAAATCCCGTTCCCAATGTTGGGGAGTAATGTTCTCGGAAGGCTCCTGTAGAGTACCTAATGATGATACTTGTCTTCCCTACCGATGCTGTTCCAACGGTGACAACCTTGAGAAGGTATGTGGGACTCATTCTATTTCAACTCTGAACTGACTTACCTTTAGTAAGGGTCGTCTGATAACGGTTGCTTCGACGAACATAATTAGAAGATTACTGTTTTAGGGAGTGTAAGTCCACGCTGTCTTGATAGGATTAGAAGGGTCAACTTGGCGGCATTACCCAGCTTCGAGTATTCGGTCACAAACTTCCGATGGCTCTCTTCCTTTTGCCATCCCACCCAGAAGTCTGGGGGAATATCCATCAATGGAACTCCCGATGCTGCACAGACCCTTGTCATACGCTCTGTCCCGTAGATGCCTTGTCCTCTGGTCACGAGGGTGTAGACTATTTCTTCCATAGGGTCGTCACCAGTTGGCTTCAACGAACCAGTCTTGATCCTTCTTACGGGTGATGACCTCTGAGCACTCAATTGCTCTAGCCATAAGGGGTATTCCTCGAATCCCCTCAAATCAAAGGGAGTAAATCGTGTGAAGATCCGTTTTGTAAAACCCTCTATCATACCGACAATGAACTGGTCAAGCTTCGTTGGGTCCAACAACGCTGCAAACTGTGCAAGTAGTTTCATCCATTCACCGAAGAGCAGCATGAGTCTTCGGTTGTTGAGCCCCTCAAGTATCTTGAAGTCGAAGTCTACAAACCACAGGTTGTCAGTGAGACGAAGCTGACCCAGAGTTTCAGGAGTGTCACTTCTACCCATCACTGTGGTCAATGCTTTTGTGGCTTCACCAACAGAACAGCACTCATCACCCACGCGAAGTGAGGTTTCTAAGACTTCTTTCGAAAGTAAGATGCGTCTCTTCTCTGGAGTCAGTGCTTCAATGACCTCTCGTTCCAAAAGATAGTCCAAAACTCGCAAGATTTCTCGCTCATCATACGACTCTCCAAGCTCTACGAGCATCTCACGGACTGTTCGTCTTCCCTCTAGAAGTCCTGCAAGTCGAGGGATAATACTAAGCATCTCAGGATGATGGCCTCGCATTGTTTCTGTTTCCCTAGAGGTTGCCTGGAGATACTTCAGAAACTGTGTCTTTGATGCCACAAAGTCATCGAAACTGAGCATGTTTCGGAAGCGAATGACTCGATGCGCCCACATCCTAGATATCTCGAGAAGCAGGTCTCTCTTTGCCAAGCCACTCACATCGAGAATCTCTTTCACATTTCTTGACCCATTGATAAACGGTTCCAGGGTTCCACTAATGTCGACTATTGTGTTCGGATCTACTGTGAAGTACGGAACCCAAGAGTCTGGAAGGTCCACAAAGGAGAGCTTCTCCATGACTCGTTCTCCAAATGGTTCCAAGTATACATCCGAGAATGAGGCGTCGATTCCCAGCAGTTCCGTTGCGAGTAACCACTTCTCCTCGAACTCCGTGAGGAGTAC
This sequence comes from Candidatus Thorarchaeota archaeon, assembly GCA_019057595.1. The sequence goes on along the minus strand of DXJI01000026.1, from coordinate 137 downwards.
ATTAAGAATAGCAATAATCTCAGTGTTCAGACGTTGTACACCTACAGCAATCATGTGTGTGGTTTCACCGTTGAGAACAGTAAAAATGTGAGCTCCATAGTCGACCTGAAAGACTGGTGCACTCTGTTGGAAAACTT
>DXJI01000025.1 GCA_019057595.1 Candidatus Thorarchaeota archaeon | reverse complement strand
TGGGGTGGATGGGAGGTCGTCGTCGTGATAGACACAGCACTCAAGGAAGACTAATACGCCTAGAAAGCAGAATGAAGGAAGGAGGGTAACTATTCAAATGACCACAATTGCATATGTTATTCCGAATACGAATAGTTGGTTGATCATCCTCGTCGTCCTCATGTTTCTCCTTTTGCATCACAAATACTCTCACACACCTCTAGGACAACGAATTGACAGAGCGATAGGGAAGGGCACGCTGGTTCTGATCGGATTACTCACTTTCTTTCTGGTCGTCCTTGGTATGATTGGTCTTTTCGTTCAAGCACTGATTATCTTCTTCTGAGTCTGTAGGACTTGATGACAATGACAAGCTAGTTAGAAATAATCTTGGCTTGGTGGTGGGGCGAATGGGGATGCTTTTTAGCTCAATCATGAACCTAACCTTGCTCTGACGAAATCTCCAATCTTCTCATAGGCATCATTGGCCTCAGGCACTTCTATCAAATGCCAGCCATGTACCATCTCTGGAAACTCCTGAAGGATTGCATCAACTCCAGCATCCTTGGCCTTCTCCACAAACATCCTACATTGATCATACATGACCTCATTCGTGCCGACTTGCAACAGCAATGGAGGAAAAGAACTCAGGTCTGCATAGACGGGAGAGAGAAGAGGGTTAGTGGGATCTGCATCACCGACAAACGCGTTTACCATCAAGAATATACCAATATCACCCAAAAACGGGTCAAGGGGGGAATTCTTGCGATGCGATTCGGTAATTGATGTGTAGTCAGTAGCGGGAGACTTGAGAACGACTCCGGCTGGCATTTCCATTCCTAATTCATTGAGTTTTACCATTAGCGAGAGTGAAAGATGAGCTCCAGCTGAGAGACCCATTATGATCACATTGGAAGAATGTACACCAGACTCAAGCAGCCATCTATAGACTTGAAGTGCGTCCTCTAGTTGTGCAGGGAAGGGATGCTCTGGTGCTAGTCTATAACCAACACTCAATACCCTCGAATTACTGACCCTCCCTATTGGAAAAGTGATGAATCGGTGACTCCTAATCGAACCCCTAACATATCCGCCTCCATGGAAGTATAGAATGACTTTGTCCATATCCGGGTTTGAACAGTCCTGCCATTCCGCAGAAACTCCTCCAGCATCCACCGGGGTACATTTCACATCTTCAGGAATGGGTTCATTGGCAAACGAATAAGCATCCATAATGTATTTACCCATTTCTGCCCAATAGAGTAGCTCTTCATCTGAGACCAATCCTTCTGTTGATTCCTCTCTGAGGAATCGATGGTTGCCAATTCTTATCCTGCGATTGAGATCTTCCAAGTCAAGACCAACAGGCGGGTTCTTGGTCAGAAATTCCATTGTCAGTTTCTGTGTATCAGGAAGAAGACCCATGAAAAATTCAACAATGTCAGGTCTAACACGAGTATAGTCAACGATAAGTTTCTCGTCGTCCTCCAACAACTTACACCACCAAGAACAACCTATTACAGTCATTGAATTTAAGGGCATATGGAAGGAAAACTCGTGTGTCGCTTTTTGCAATGAATCTCCAAAAGAATCTTCGCAAGCAGAGCTTGAAAAAGTCCCGCGGGTTAATAATAGATAATGGTGGGGCAGATGGGATTCGAACCCACGATCGATGAGTTTCACCGATGACGATGGTCGATTATTGACCCCGTCCATTTCAGACGCGTAGTGCGCCTTGATCTGGAGCCCATCGCCATACCGGACTAGGCCACTGCCCCTTGGTCCTGTATGAACCGATAGGGTCGACTCTGTCAGCATTAAAAGACTTTTCGTAAAGAATTCAACAAAAGCAACTTTTGGGATTCGAACCCACGATCGACGAGTGTCTTCGTTTGACGACGGTCATAATGACCCCGTCCATTTCAGGCACGCAATGTACCTAGATCTGGAGCCCGTCGCCATACCGGACTAGGCCATCGCCCCGGGTGAGTCACGAAAAAGAAGAACCGGATAAGAACTTATCGTCAAGTTAGACCTGTCTAGCATTCGACAAAGGATATGAAGTTTGGAAGGAGTATGGACTGTTGCTAATAAGGAGCACCAAACCTGTATGTAGCTCTGAGGTTAATTTGCTAGATTTTTCCATCTTATGATGTTCAGACCGCCATTTTCTCACGGTGTATTCGGATTATTCGTTTCCTTGTAACAATGAGTTAAGTGAAGACAATGAATGCACCTGAAGACGATAGATCAAAAGAACCTTGGACTAGATGATTCAAGGTTAGCGATTTCGCAACGAAACAATGTCGTCCATTATTGGACGACAATCAATTCTTTTTCAGTAAGGGAAATTTAGCTATTCATATCTGCTTAGAGCAATTCTAAAATGGACCAGTTAAGATAGAGAAGGGTGCTTCTTGGAGTCCTCTTCTATGGCAAATCGAGGTTTGACAGTTGATGTGCGGATAAATTCTGGAGAGTTTCAAAAAGGAGTCCTGCGCGTTATAGATGATGATGTAGTTGTTGAAGTGGATTCTGGTAAAGTTATCTCGGGGAAGAATTCAACTAATGTAGTATACTCCATAACAGAAGATCCAATTCTTTCGCAGACGAAAGTAAAACTAACCCCAACCTTGCTGAGAACACATTTCTATACACCAGAAGTTGGACGTATCATTGAGGATATTTTTCCTCCATCTACAAGGGGATTTTATGGAAGATTACAGGTTGGCAAGGAAAGGGCTGTTATCGTCATTCAGGAGATCGTTAACGATTCAAGATTGTGTTTAATCATTGGAAATCCCCAAACAGGCAGGATATTTGAAGTTCAAGCTATTCACCAGTATGAGGCTGAAACCCTCAAATTGACTGATGATACTGAAATAACCGAATTATGGGATAAACAATTCTGGTCTGATAAGGGAGAGATTTTCAAAAAACATATACTTGCCATTCTTGACGAACCTTCACCATCATGGGAGATGATTTCCAAGTTTATTGGGGAAGAAGTCATACCCGATATTCAGAGAGGAAAAACCGTAGGTGAAACACTTGCCCAAATTGTCCCTGCTTCATTTCCCGACCAAATTCATGATCAACTCATGGCTTTTCTTGCATATGTCATGATGGATAAAATCGAGATTGATGACCTCTATGACCATTCTTCTTTGTTGTATGCAGATTTTATGTTTAGCATATTGGTCCGAGGACATCTTCGATGTAAAATCGATGGCATAAAATGGCCTTCATATTTGGACCTTATTCTGCAATCAGTAAGAGGTCAACTAGAACAGCCCAAGAGGACTATGGAGGAGTTGAGTGGTGCTTCATGGAGATTGCTCTTACAGAAAATATACGAGTCTTTTCCAAATTGGTTTGGAAATGCCATCAATTCTGCACAGAAACTAAACGAGTCTACAAAGTTCTATCCACGACTTCCTGTGACTGAATCTCAGGCCAAAAGGTCAAAGAAACTATGGAAAAAACGCTTAGCAACCATCACATATGGTTTAGAGATCCATGGACACATCGATCCCCATGCTATTGGATTAAGGGAACTGGTGTATATTGGTGCAGCATATAGATGGCCTCATCGTCATATGCGATTCATCACTCGTTTGGGTATAGTGAGTGAGAATCCTCCACACCTCCAGGTCATGACTCTACCACCATCTAGCATGGAGAGAGTCATGAGAGCTCTTCCACAATGTATCAAGATGTCTTGGTCCAGACGTGTGGTCAATCTGAGCCTATATGATGAGGGGGTGGAGAAATGGGAGATACCTGTTGACAAGATACTAGCATCAGTGCACGAACAGAAATCCAAGAGAAAAATAACAAGGCGTTTTGGCAATACCACTAGTAGTGATTTGCACCAAATATCGTCCAACGAAGCAAAGGTGTTAGACCTAGTTTCTAGTGGTATTAATCTTGAAAATTTTGAAAGACCGAGATATTTCCAGTTTTGGGACTTGAGTAGAAAACAGGTTGCTTCTTCAATTTCAAAATTGCACAGTAAAGGAATACTACAGATAACATACGAGCTCAGAGATACTCGTTTGGTGTCTTTGGCAACAATAATTCAGGGTGATAGCGAAAATGTAGCGTCGTTAGCTTATTCGTTCTTAGAAAACACTCCTACTTCCTTAGCGATGTTAAATGAGAATTTTGAAACGGGAGTCGTACTTTCAAGAATACCAGAAAATATCGCATACAATCTATCTTCAAAATTGAACCAATTGGGACTTCAACAAGGATTAGCAATTAGATGCTTGCGACCGCGAGCTTATCGATCTTTCACTTCAACATTATACCAACGCCTTCTAAGACCAGACGGTACTTGGGATGATGATGTGAGTGCATTCCTCTCACAGGCCAGGTCCAAGAGGAGAGAGCTGTCGGAGAGTAATGCTTAAAACAGACCATGAAGACCCAACGTCTTGATGGCGGCCATAGTCCTGAGGGTACACCTGAACCCAGCCGAACTCAGCAGTTAAGTCTCAGGGCGTCATGGGAAATGTGCACTGCGCGAGCGTGTGACAAGCCCACGAGCTGCCACTTTCTTCTTCTTGGACCTTTGGTGCAAAAATGTTGAGATAGAAGTCATTAAAAGAACAACGAACGACACCGAGCTTGATTTTGATGCAGCTAGGACAAACAAGCGAATTAGGTGTACTACTCAACATCGGATTCTTTGCATTCATTATAATTTTCAGTCTATACGGAGCAAAGTTTCAGATCTGGCAGTACCTCAAACAGATTGAAGCAGGACTGCACGAGTTCAAACGAATGTTCATTGAATCACGACAGACCGCTATTGATACATTCAAAGAGTTCGGTAGGTCTGAGGAAGAGGTTGCCAAGGACCTAGACAGGTGGATGGATTATTTCACCATCATGCCTGTGGACTTGGATCCAGCAGGAATCCTCAAGAGACTGGACCATCTCCTCGATGAACGAAGGGACAGGTTCCAGGAGTTTGTTGCAGAGGTTGCACCAGAGTCCGGTGAGGGAATAAGTCAGAACCTAGAGAACACACTGGAGGTCACTCAGGTTCTTGGGCTCATCTATAGAGTCGTCAGACACTTCTACATTTTGGGTAAGAAGACTGGTAGTCAGCTCATGATCATGCAGGTCCATATGCAATTGCCAGACCTGCTTAGATTGGCAAAGGCATACTTTGATGCTATTGGTGCCTTCTCTCAAGGAAAACCCATTGGAGATGGTATCGGTCCACTTGTTGTCACTAAGTTTGCAAGAGAGTATGGTGCAACTCCTGAGAGTTACAGCCACGAGATATCCCGTGAAGTGGGGTACTACAAGGTAGAGGTGGAAGGAAGGACAGTCTACGCCATGAGAGCCACCGGTCCAGGAGGCACAGTTGGAAAGCCTGGAATGGGTGTGAAGAAACTCGTTGACAAGTATGGTGACAAGGTAACCAGAATAATCACTATCGATGCAGCGCTGAAGCTTGAGGGTGAAGAGATGGGAAGAGTTTCTGAAGGAACTGGAGCAGCCATTGGTGATCTGGGTCCAGAGAAACACGCCATGGAGCAGTCCGCAACAGAACGTGGAATTGGTATAGAGGCCATTGTCATCAAGGAAGATGAGGCTGCAGCCGTAGGCGTCATGGACAAACGCATCCTTGACTCAGTCCCTGAAGTGATTGAACGAATCAAGGCTTCAATCCTCAAACGTACAAAGCCTGGTGACAGCGTGATTCTCGCCGGGATTGGGAACACCATAGGTATCGGTCTGTGAGGTGTACTAGATGGGAATAGCAAGTAGAATTATTGGACTAGCGTTTGCTGCAGGTGGATTCTTCATTCTCTGGTTTGGGATGACTTCGCCAACTGACCCTCTGTCAATGGTCTACACATTCGGTGGGATGATCGTGTTGGCAATGGGTTTCACATTATTGACCTCAAGAGGCAAGCAGAAGGAAGAGAAACCTCCACCACCAACTGTAACCGAGATCAGATGTAACAGCTGTGATTTCAAGGAGATTCGTGATTTCCAGAAAGGAGACTATGTCTTGAAGCCAGTTGAAACCACATGTCCGAAGTGTCAGAGTGCAATGACTATCGAAGGCGTGTACATCGTGAGAGAAGAGCCAGACGAAAAGTACAGAATCTAGTCCTACTCGGTCAGAATAATAGGACCGTTCTCTGAGATGTAGACTGTATGTTCAGTCTGACTCACAGGACGGCTCTTTTTCTCAATCTGGATTGGGTATCCACGGATCGCCTTCTCTTTCAGCAGTATTTTGACCTCTTCCACAACGTCAATTTTTTTACTGCCTGTACCAATCCAACGTAGTGCATATGGGAAAGGCCCGTATGTCTTACGCAGGTACTTTCGTAGCTTCTCTGTGGTTCCTTCTAGAGGGTTGTCTACCCCTGTGTTTCCAAAGATGTAAACATACTCACTGTCAATCACTGTCCCCGTGCCGCTGGTTGCGAAGGGTTCAATCGCATAATATTCTCCAACCTCAACTGTATCAGAAGTTCGCGTACCAACGTTGGGGACTATCTTCCCAGCATGTAGTTTGTTCTTTTTGAGATTGTGACCTGACAGGTTCTTGATTGGTCTGAGACCGTATTCTTTGATTACTTGTTCAATCCGTTTTCCGACCTCTCCAAGATTCGTTCCCGGCTGCATTAATTCTATTGCCTCGGTCAGGGCGTCTTCTGTTGAAGCGACAAACCCTTCCAGTGTCCCGTCAATGTCCAATGTGGATGCAGTATCTGCAATGTATCCGTCCACAACCACTCCCACATCTAGCTTCACAAGCCCAAACTCAGGAATCTCACTCTTGTCACCCCGCGGAGAGGTGCTGTGAGCTGCGATATGATTAATCGAAACATTGAGTGGGAACGCAGGACGTCCTCCATACTCCTTGATCTTATTCTCAGCCAATGCACAAATCTTGATTATCCTCTTGCCAGGTTCTATCTCACTGCGTATCTCACTCAAGACACGAGTAGCTATTTTCCCCGATTTGATGGCTGAAGGATTTGGACCATTAGGCAAAGTACCACCTGATTCAGAAAAACAAGTAGGCGCTCTTAAGCGGTTCCATGCGCGCTAAGATAGTTCCTCGTCACGTCTTGTTGATACGATGGCCCCATTCTCACCAACAAATATACTGTGCTCAAATTGAGACACGATTCCATCCTTTCCCTCGTACAGGACTGCGTAGCCATGAATCGCACCAGCCCGTTGAAGTTTCTGGATAGCTGTTTCAACATCGATGTCACCGCTCTTTGAGTGGATCCATCGAGATGCCCAGGGTAGACTACCGAACCTCTTACGTGCTACATTCCTGACTCTAAGAGTATGGGCATCAAGCTTCTTTTTGTTCCTCAAGTCGTTTGAGAAGATATACGCTCTTGACCCACTCCTGATTGTTCCATTCCCATTGGTGGCAAACGGTTCAATTGCAAAGGTTTCTCCAAGGCGCATCTTTCCAGTCAGTTTCATCCCTATGTTTGGAACGTTCTTTCCTGCATGAAGATTCCAAGGTTTTAGCTGGTGACCTGTGAGCTGATGAACAGGTTTCAGACCAAATCTTTTGATAGTACGTTCAATTTCTTTACCGACATCACCCAGTGAGATATCTGGAACCACTGCTTCGATAGCTGCATCCAGGGAACTTCTCGCGGCCTCTACATAGTTCTCATAGGACCCATCTAGGTCTACAGTGAGTGCGGTGTCAGCGATGTGACCATTCACATGAGCACCAATGTCAATCTTCACGAGACCTTTGTCAGGAAACTGTTTGGTGTCACCATGGGGACTAGTATAGTGTGCAGCCTCGTTATCGATTGAAATGTTACAAGGAAATGCAATTCCAGTGGCACCAAATTCCAGTATCTTCTTCTCTGCTAACTGACAAATCTTCAGAACTTTGACTCCAGGTTTAACCTCACTGCCAACTAGACTCAATACCCGTGCTGCAATTTTTCCTGCCTTCATGAAATCTGGGTGAGGCTTGGCTTCCATGGCTTGTCACTATCTGAATCGTTTCCTCCATGATGTATTAACTTTCAGATTGGGCAGGATTTTGTATAAAGCAAAAGATAGAAGTCAGGAAGAACAACAGTTTGTTCGGAGACATTGATTCATGAAGGTCACATACCTAGGTCACGCATCGTTCAAAATCGAAGAAGATGGAATAATTATCTATGTTGATCCCTGGCTCACAGGCCCAACATCACCAATCACAGTAGATGATGTAGATAAAGCTGATATCGTGTTAGTCACTCACGATCATGCCGACCATGGATTTGTTGAGGGTCGGGATATATGTAAGAAGACTGGGGCTGTCTTTGTAGCGCTCAACGAGCTTGCAAACAAGGCAGGAGACCAAGGTGTCGAGAATATTCACACACTCAATATTGGAGGAAGTGTAAGTATTGGCGGGGTTGTTGTGACCCTTGTGCAGGCATTTCATTCAGCAGGTGTGGGAGCACCCACGGGATTCATAGTCAGATTTCCAAGTAGCTCGTTCTATCATGCTGGAGATACAGGTGTATTTTCTTCCATGGAATTATTTGCGGAATTGTATTCTCCGATAGATCTTGCTCTACTTCCTATAGGATCATATTTCGTAATGGATATTCATCAAGCAGCATTAGCAACAAAGCTTCTCAATCCAAGAAATGTGATTCCGATGCATTACGATACATTTCCTGTAATACAAGCTAATCCTGAGAAGTTCAAAGCTCTTGTTTCTGAAAGAAGTCCAGATACAAAGGTGATCATCATCAAACCTGGAGAATCAACCGAAATCTAGAAGAAAGGTGGTCGATGCCTGTATCCCTTCACACTAACTCCCAGCATCACAGCATCAGAGATTACCTCTGGCTCCACTGAGCTGTCTCGTGTCGGGTATTCTGGCATCAACCGGCCCGCCAATGTACGAAACCAGGGTGACCCGCTGTTCATCTAAAGGACAATCATCCCTATCAAGCGAGTCCGTTTTGGCTCATCCTATTGGTGTTTGGCAGGCAAATATTCAGGATGTGACCCGCCCTATGCGCAACACCTCATGGGCATAACCTCAGTGCGCCCTCGAGAACGGGACAGAATGTTCCTGAACAACAGAATCTGAATTTGTTTCGTTATTAGGATTGCCACTTGGCGCGAATCTATCTTTTTCTTGGGTTCTTTAGTACATCAGAGCACAGACTATATGGTGATAACGACATCTTCAAATACACTGGGGAAACAGCCCCCGTGTACAGCATGGAGGACATAGTCCAACCGTGCTCTGCAAATCATCATATCATCATATCACAGCGTCACGTGGACCCCGTCTATGGACCAAAAATAGTCGGTGAGAACACTGCGCAAAGTCTTCGGACGATTATCATTCACAGGATCATCATCACGATTAACAAACAGCATATGTTCGGGCATGGGTTAGAGTAGTATCAAAAGAGGTCTTATTCCAATCACAGTCAAGAGGCATAAGCCGGTCCGTGAGAAGACGGAAGCAGGTATCACCTCGGTCTATACACGAGGTAACGTGGTAGCATAACATAGGAGACGTGTATAGAAATAGGAACAGACTTCGACCAGAGTACAGCCAAATACGTCATCCGCGCGAGAATCGAAATCGATGGCGTGGTTGACAAGCCCGATGTAGTAGGTGCGGTATTTGGTCAGACTGAAGGTTTGCTCGGAGAAGACCTCGATCTTCGTGAACTTCAGCGGACCGGTCGTATAGGAAGAATACAGATTGCTATCAGATCAGCAAGAGGCAAGAGTACTGGAGAGGTTGTAATTCCAGTCTCACTTAACAAGACTGCCACTGCAATACTGGCTGCTGCTCTAGAAACCGTAGACAGAGTGGGTCCTTGTACAGCAAAAGTGATTCTTGAGAAATTGGAAGACATTCGAGGCGCAAAGAGAAGGAAAGTCGTCAGCAGAGCGATTAGTATACTGAAGGGATGGGAGGAAGACATCGCACCAGGTGCTGATGAGATAAAGACCGCTGTCACAAAGGGCCAGCGGGTCCCTGTGTCCAAGTTTGGACCAGACAACCTACCAGCGGGCCCCGATTTAGCAAAAAGTAAGGAGATCATCATTGTCGAGGGCAGGGCAGATATCATCAACCTGATTAAGTGTGGAATTACAAATACTGTCGCCGTGGAAGGAACTCATGTTCCGAAGAGCATTTCAGACCTCACAAAGAAGAGAGGAAAGAAAGTGATTGCTTTTCTCGATGGTGACAGAGGCGGAGACCTCATTCTAAGAGAGCTTATGCAGGTCGCAAAGGTCGACTACATTGCAAGAGCTCCTGAAGGAATGGAGGTTGAAGACCTTACCAGACGACAGGTGATAAAGGCACTCCAAACTCAAATTCCAGCTGATCAAGCACTTGCGTTAGTCACGGCGAGACGGGCTAGTTCAAGAAAACCAAAACGTGAAACAAAGAAACCCGCACGCACCACTCGTCCTCAAAGGGAACCAAGAAAACGGGATGAGAGGCCTGAACGTCGGGCGCCTCCTCGGGCTCCTCCTAGTAGAACCCCCAGTAGAAGACCTGCGCGCAGCGAACCCATCAAGATTGATGAGGCGTACAAGGCTAAGATTGGCGAAATCAAAGAAGCATTCAAGGCTATTTTGTTCGGCGAGAACAAGGAGGTTCTCGTGGAGTGTGGAGTAGCTGAACTGGCAAAGACACTAGAAGCCCAAGAAACGGTTCCAGCAATAGTCTTTGATGGAGTAATAACACAACGTCTTGTTGATATCGCTACTAAGAAGAAGACTGAGTTCTTGATTGGAGCCGCGGTGGCCGACATCGAGAGCAAGCCCAGCAGCATGAAGATTGTGACATTTGACGATTTAGGTCAATAATGAGGCTCAGAGGGCCTCATTTTTCTCTTTTTCCAGCAGACGAGTAATACTCACAATTATCTCATCGCCCATCAAAGTTCACTTACTGAGCAGACGAGAGGCTCTCCAACGTGACATCAATCCTGGATGGACTAGAATCAACGGCACAGGTGGAAACACCATCAGATCCTTTCCAGAGGATAATCGGGCAGGAACATGCGGTTTCTATTGTACGTTCAGCAGTGAAACAACATCGACATGTTTTGCTCTGTGGGGCACCAGGAATTGGAAAATCAATGCTCGCTAAGGCAGCCTACACACTCCTCGAGGTGCCCAGCGAAGAGATTAGATTACGATACAACTCTTCTAAACCAGATCGACCAGACGTTGTGGTTAGACGTCCATCACAGACAGATGACGTGGAAGAAGAATCTGAAGTTGTTAGTGTTCATGATACAATCTACACTAAGCCAGAACGAATACCCTTTGACATATCTATCAAGATGGGGTTTAGGTGCCCAGCGTGTAGTAGTATTTCAACTCCAGAAGAAAATTCATGTGCAGAATGTGGGGCTGAGAAACGCTTTGATTGGACTCAGGGGGAGTCATATCACGGACTATTCAGGATGTTAGATGTCGTCAGAGAACCTGCACTCAAAACAGTGACCAACTTGGAGGAGATTGGTGGTAGATCCTATCAGGTAACGTATGAGCAAACTAACCAGGGCGAGTTAAAGATCACCAGAAAAGAGGCGGGTTTACAGCAGGAACAACCCGCGAATGAATCGGACCAAGAACGTGTACTCGTTCCACATAATTCCAGTCGCTTTATCCGCGTGAGTGGAGCCAGTCCAGTTGAACTATTGGGAGATGTGAAACACGACCCCTATGGGAGTGCTGAATCGCTCGGACTTGCGGCACATCACCGTGTCGTTCCTGGGGCTATGCACGAAGCACACGAGGGGATTCTCTATATTGATGAGATTGCAGCCTTGGGAAGTTATCAGAGTCATCTGCTCACCGCTATGCAGGATCGTGTCTACTCTATCTCAGGACACAATCCACTCAGTTCCGGAGCTGCAGTTCGTGTAGATGATGTTCCCTGTGATTTCATCCTGTTTGCTTCCTGTAACGCTGAGAATCTAGTGAATATTCTCGCACCACTACGATCACGAATTCGAGGATATGGATACGAAGTGATGCTGGACTCTTGGATTGAGAAGAGTGAAGAAACCAGCAATGACATTGTGAGATTTGTGTCACAGACAGTGGAAGAGGATGGTCGAATCCCACATTTGACCGTGGATGCCTTAGAAATTGTCCTAAACCTGGCTGAAGAAATGGCAGTTCGTATGGACAATGTGAGGGACTCCTTCACCTTACGCCTGCGGGAACTAGGAGGTCTCGTAAGAATTGCTGGAGACCTTGCAGTACAGGATAACTGCGACCTCGTAGTGCCAGATCACGTTCAACGAGCAAGTGTTCTGAGCAGGGGTATCAATGATGAGAATCAGTATTATCCGGGAAGAAAGACAGAGTCATCCATTAGCAAAGACTATTTCTTCTGACAGACACAGCAGACCGATGATGGTGACATCTTGAAAATTGTAAAGCGGGTCCTCAAAGAAGGTAAGATTGTGCTAAAGATAGAGACTCTTGATGATCTTTGGCACCTCTACAATGTAGTCGGATCCAGCGATGTTATCATTTCACGAACCACTCGTCGTGTAAAGATTGGCGATGAAGATAGTAGGAAACAAGATAGTGTCAGGAAGACCATGATACTGAAGCTAGAAGTCGAAGATGTATCATTTCATACGTTTTCGAATAGAGTGCGAATCAAGGGGAAAATCTTGGAAGGACCTAACGATTTGGTCAACATCGGCTCGTATCATACAATCAATATCGAAACAGGCGATACTCTGACCATAGTCAAAGAACACTGGCCTGGTTTTCTTCTAGACCGGCTCAAGGAAGCATCAAAGACACAATTACGCCCAATGTGTCTCATAGTGACCATAGAAGACGGAACAGCAGAGATGTTCTTGGCCGCAGACTTTGGAATACGAGAGGCTGTACGTATCCGCACAAGCATTTCCAGAAAACGGGGTGACCAGAAGTCATACGACGCCACGATGAAGGATTTCTTTGAGGACACAACTCTAGCACTTCGTTCTCAAATTGAACAACACAAGTTTGGTTTGATTGTCATTGCAGGTCCAGGGTTTGTCAAGGACCACTTCCGGGAACATTTAGTTGCAGCCAAGCTAAAGGACTTGCCACCAGTCGTTGTAGAGGGTGCTAACTCCATAGGAGTTCCTGGAGCAAAGGAGATTCTCTTTCGAGGCGTCATTGCCAAGGCAGTCACTGAACTGAAAGTGGAAACCGAAACTCGTCTTATTGAGAGTCTGATTGAGCACATCGCGAAAGACGACGGTCTCGGAGCATATGGAAATAATGAGGTTTCAAGTGCAGTCGATTTCGGTGCGGTGGAGGAGCTATTGATTACTGACAAGAAGCTCCGAGAGGGCGATGACAAGACCCGTCGATGGATGGATGCACTGATCAGAAAAACTGAGAAGACAAGAGGCAAGTTCCATGTGGTTTCAACTGAACACCCTGCAGGGGACCAATTGAATCGATTAGGGGGATTAGGGGCGATTCTAAGATTCAGAATTACTCAATAATCAGAGTGGTTCGAACATAGTCTGTAAACGATCCCACGTTGGGTATTCATAGGCAATACCAATCTCCAAATCAGTGATGTCAGTGAGAACATCTCTAAGGTCACCAGCAATCTCTTCCAGTATCCAAGGTGCAATCTCGATGCGTTTTCGCTCTTCATCCAGATTGAGGAGTGTGTTTGGAACATCAAACTGAGTTTCTAATTCATGATAGATGAATTCCAGTTCTGTGACGGTAAGCTGACTTCCATGACTTGCCCTCACAACACCGAGGACTAGTAGGGGATCAGTGTCATCTCGTTCCTCAAACTCACGTATTGTCTGTTTGAGTCTGCGTTCAAGGCGTTTCCTCATCTGAACAGCGTCCTTGAACCGAGCTGAGCAGAAATGTACTGAGAGGTTCTGTAGATTTGTTTTAGCCCATTCAAGGACCTCTGTAGCAGTCGAGGCACTGCCCTCTATACTGGCACTCTCCATGCTCGTGAGCCTCATTCCAAGAGAAACCAGACTGTCAAAATTCGTTTCACTAGCTTCCAATTCGTTGATGTTTAGAAAGGAAATCCCCATCTCTTCAGCACGTTTTGCTACTTCAATGAGATTGTCCTTCTTTCCTGGGAGGGCTGGAACCTCAATACCAACTATGAGCCCACTCTCTACTGCTCGTTCAATTCCAGACCAATCATCTGTTTGTGGATGGAATCTAATCTCATTGAGACCAGCAATCTTCAGTTGCTGGAGATCTACTTCACTGACATCAGTCTGGCTTGTATAGAGATGAGTGTGATAATCAGGGCCAAACTCGGTCCTCAGTAGCTGAATATATTCCAGAGTGCGTTCCAATTGACAAAGGGGGTCTCCGCCACTGATTCCTGCACCCTCACTCACGATTGCCTTCGCTTCAAAGAGAATGTCATTATTATTAGATACAGGTATCTCGTCTGCGAACACTACATCCTGTCCTGCCTTGCTCTGTGATAATGGACAATAGTAGCATGAGCTGTCACAGAGTCCGGTGACAAACAATACCATCTTGGCTCCTTGTGCGCAAAGTTGACAACCAATTGGAAGTTTTCCAACAATACGTGAGCCTCCATCGAGATCAGTGATTTTTCGACTCATTGTTTCACCTCTTTCCCTCACGCTTCTCGATTGTGCGCCTCAGTGCGGGGTCACGGTCTTGGAGTTTCTTTGCGACCTCTTCAAAGCTCTCATCCTCATCGAGATCTCTAGTGAGGTAGACTCCCGTTCTTCCCACAATGTCTCGACGTGATAGGACTCTCACACGCTCTTGAGCTATCCCATTGCTGACACCCAGTTTCTTTGCTGTCATAGACTCGTGTCCAATGACTCCATGCTCACTATGTCCAGAATCAGTCGGTTCTATGAGAATCAGACGTTTGTCAACACCAGGTACACGTACATCTCCCTCCAGACCAGAGCTGTCTATGATTCCTCCCCAGCGATAGAACTCTTCCTCCCTTGATCTCATCTTGAAGAGAGGAAATGACACTACTGTATTCTCCGATAAATGGATGTGACCCTTGAGCACCATTGAAGGTGTTGCTTGTACTAGCTCTCGCTTCAGAATCTGTCCAAGAACGAGCTCTAACCTGTAGCTTGACACCTGATGGGGAATGATGATGTCAATGTCTGAAGATTTACTTGTGTCACCTCTTGCCACGGAACCATAGACATAGGGTTTTACTGAGATCGACTCGATTGAGTGGACTATTTTGAGTGCGTTGCTCCTCAAAGTACTCAGATGGTTCCAATGAGCCTGATCATATTCTACCTGTCTGAGTTCATGCAATACTTCAGGTTTCTTCGCCACCTGAGTCATCTCCTAATCTCTTCAAGCATTTCACATGCCTTACATACATTGGAGGGAGATGGCATGCCGCATTTCTCGCAGATCTTTGGTTTCCAAGTAGAAACGCTGTCTAAAAACAAAGAAGTCATGGTTTCAGCAGAACGAAGAACAGCGAGAAGCGTACCCGGTCGTTTATGTTCCATTTCATTCAGAAACAACCTCACGTCATTGCGATAAGCTTCTCCAGCATATGGGCATGGAACATCATGATAGACAAGTTTCAGCTGATGTGCGTAGGCTACGATGTCTCTCTCTGAGAGATCAGTGATGGGTTTGATTCGGGGGACTAGACCCTCAATTGATCTACTGCGAGGAACGTTTGTCCTTGCAATTCTCTTACTGTCCCCTCGCATGATGTTCATCAGTACAGTCTGGGCCTCATCATCCAGATTATGACCTAGTGCTATCACGTCAGCTCCCAGTTCATTTGCAGCCGCATTCAATGCGCGTCTACGGAAAACCCCACAGTATGAACAAGCACCCAGAGAGCTCTCATCGCGCTTCTCTACAATCTCATCGAGGGAGTGACCAATTAAATCTTGAAAAGAAAAGACCTCAAGACCAAGACCGAGGGATTTTGTCAGCTCTCGGGCCGCTTCCAAGGCCTCATTCCTATAACCTTGAATTCCCTCATCAATGGTCACAGGAACAATCTCAGACTTGGGAAAATTGTTCTCTATTCGAAGAATATTGTCAAGTAGGACTGCGCTGTCCTTCCCGCCAGAAATTGCGACGGCTATTCTGTCCTCTTCTTGGAGCATCTTGTGGCGATTGATTGTTCTCCGGACTCTGTCTGATGTGGTCTGGACTAGGCATGAACCGCACAGTCTTTCGGCGGTATATCTTCGGAGATATACTGCAGGTTTTCCACATTTCGAACATCCGGACTGCATCTTGGCGACTCCAAGACGCAAATCTACTGGATCCCAGTTAAAGATGTTCACATGAACATTCAGGTCTTGATCTTAGTATCCTTCTTCTCTTTCACTTTCATTTCTTCAACAATCTGCACTCGCTTGATATGAAGAGCAGCCTTACTGGCTCTGAAACTGGCAGCATGAATGATATCATCGACTGTCTTGTGCCACTCGGCAGGAGAGAGGATACTGTGTATCTCCTTGAATGCCTCGCTCAGTCGTTCAACACGAGCTAGACATTCCACCCTATCCTCGGACAGGCGTTGTTCGTCAAAGATCAACAGGGCGTAACCCTTGAGTGCTTCCCAGTCCACATCACCATTTGCCTGAAGTAGTAACTTCAGCTTGGAGAGGGGTTCTTTCCATGAACCCGGAATGAACATCGTCAGGTAGTCAGCCAGTGCTTTTCTGGCCCTTTCTCGTACTTCTTGCTTTGTACCAATCTGGTGGGTCATCATCTTTCATCGGACTAACATGCATTTTCATGCCTTATTAGGTCCCAGAAGAACTGAAAATACCCTTCAGAACAGTCCCTTGCCCAGCAGCAGGCTGAAAGCTATGCTAAGTACCACGATCAAGAGTGCTGCAATCCGCATCGGCCACATGATGTATTTGATTTTCTTCTCGTCTTTGATGATTAGACTTAGACCATTGGACAATAGCTTGTCCCCATCAAGCGGAGGAATTGGTAACAGGTTGAACAGCGCGACTGACATGAGGATCAGGTAGCACCAGAAAATCACTTGATTTAGATGGAACACAAACATTGGTGTGAGGAACAAGTCCCAACCCGGTTTGGGTTCCCAGTAGTCAGCTCCGAATATGCCCATATACCCTCTCGACGCATTGAGCTCGCTCGCCGCTAATATAATGGTCACATCTCCTTCAAGGGTATGTATGGTCAGCTGAGAACCGGCCCCAGCATCCACCATAAATACACTGACCGCAGACCAGTTAGCAATCGTTGTATCATTGAGGCCAATGATGACATCACCCACATCAAGAGCTTGAGCAGCAGGGCTACCAGCTTGTAGCTCATAGATGTAGGCACCACTCGGTGTATTATATGCAAGTGACACCATTGGATTGAAATTAAGCAGGATAATGAGAAACACAAAACCCCATGCAAGATTTGCGAATGAACCAGCTGCAAGCATTCTCATTCTAGATTGGGGAGTCGCTTCATTCTCGAATTCTTCCTCATCGGGTTCGACAAACGCCCCAAATAAAATCAAGAAAGCCAAGAGTCCTGAGCTCTTAATCGTGATATCATCTTTTGAAGAGGCTAGACCATGAGCAAATTCATGGGTAAGGAGTGTGACTGCTAAGGCAATTAGCAAGTATATTAGAGGAAGACCAGTGATTGTTATTCCAGGGATAATTGGTACTACTCCTCCAGCAGCTGCAGGCTGTATGAAGAATTTGATTAGGTTGTCACCAAACATCCAGAAGGCAAAAAACATTCCTCCAAAACCTACGACAATACCGACGTTGAAAAAGGCTCGAGGGAACTTCTTGCCCATCCTCGTGAGGAATGCGTTCAAGCGTTGGGTTCGCCACATGAAAAAGAAAGGCACACCAGCCTCAACACCCCTCTCCTGGAGTTTCTCGACACCGATTCTCTGTGCGATGAAATAAATCAAGAGCCAGATTATGCCGATGATCGCAAATATTGTCAATGTATCCATGAAATGTCAATCCGAGGGGTCAGTGGCGCGTCGAGGAAACAGATGGATATAATGGTTGTGTACTAGGAATTAGCAGGTTGGAAATCTAAGTAGTGAGGCCCAACCACAATCCTCATAAAGTGAGCCAATTTGGCTACTGCTGGTGTCCTAAAGGACCCATTACCACTACTCTAGGCAGGCGAAGCGTTATTGCCATACAAACTTGTAATATCAGATCCAGAAACTGGAAAGTCCATCCAGTACGAGCTAGACGACGCTAAAACAAATGCTCTTGTGGGCAAGACTGTTGGCGAAGTTGTTGAGGGAGATGTCCTAGGACTGCCCGGATACAAGCTGAAAATCACTGGAGGAAGTGACACGTCCGGATTCCCAATTCGACCTGACGTCCATGGAAGTGGTAAGAAACGTGTTTTGATACGGGGCACTCCTGGATTCAGACCCAAGAGAAAGGGAATCTCCAAAAGAAAGACTGTCCGTGGTAGAGAGCTCAGTCCTGACATCTCACAGGTCAATATGAGAGTCGAGGAGAAGGGTAGTACATCCCTCGAAGAGCTCGTCATGAAGGCTGCATGATAGTATCTTGGCCATGTTTTGGGCCAAAAGCTCGAACAAACCATAGACTTCATATGTGCAACGTGAAGAAAGTGACTAACGCCCTACAAGTCGGAAGTGAAGATTAGGTGACCAGAAAATACGAGGGACAGTCAGAAATCAGCATCGGCGCATTGGGTCATGTCGACCACGGCAAGACCACACTTGTTTCATACCTCACAGGAGAGTGGACCGACCGCCACTCTGACGAAATCCGAAGAGGTATTTCGATTAGACTTGGATACGCTGCTACCACCCTGATGAAATGCAAAAAATGTCCCGATCCCGAGGCATTCACTACTTCGCACTTAGCAAAGGAAGACAAATGCAGTAAGTGCGGAGGCGAGTTGGAAGTTCTCAGGGAGATTTCATTCGTCGACAGTCCGGGTCACGAGTCACTGATGGCGACCTGTCTCAGTGGAGCCAGTCTGATGGATGGTGCGATTCTAGTGATTGCAGCCAACGAGCCTTGTCCAATGCCTCAGACCTCAGAACATCTACATGCACTCGAGATTGTGGGTGTAAAGAACATCATAATTGTTCAGAACAAGATTGAGCTAGTGACCAAAGAACAGGCAATAGAACATTATCAGCAGATTAAGGACTTTGTGAAGGGAACCGCTGCTGAAGATGCCCCTATTGTCCCAGTTTCTGCAATTTTCGGAGCCAATACAGACCTACTCATTCAGAAGATTGAGGAGATGATCCCTACTCCAGACCGTGATGACGAAGCCCCACCCAAAATGTTTGTTGCTCGTTCGTTTGACATCAACAGACCGGGTACGTTGCCAGACAAGATGCAGGGCGGCGTAGTAGGTGGTTCCATTGTTCAAGGGAAGCTTACTGTTGGAGATGAGATTGAGATATCTCCCGGTGCAAAGAGCGAGAAAGGATTCAAACCCATCAAAGCAAAGGTTGCTAGCCTTTTGTCTGGAAGTGGAAACCAACTACAGGAGGCATATCCTGGAGGCCTCATTGGTGTAGGAACAGCCCTCGATCCAGCCTCTACCCGGGCTGACAGGCTTGTTGGGAATGTAGTCAGCAAAGTCGGTAAGATGCCCAAGATAATCGACAAGCTCATGATCAAACCTATACTGATGCAGCGAGTCGTTGGGACAGAATCAAAGAAACAGGTTGAGAATCTCAAACTCAATGAACCCATGATGCTTGTTCTGGGAACCGCTCCAACGGTGGGTGTAATTACCAGACTTCACGGTGATGAGATAGAACTCACACTCAAACGACCAGTGGTTGCTGAAAAGGGTCAGCGGATAGCTATTGGACGTAGGGTAGAGAACAAGTGGCGACTAATCGGCTATGCCGAGATCTAGAATGCCACTTACGGTGAAAATCATGCCAATTCCTGTGATTATGGACACCAACTTTCTCACAGTACCAGCACAGTTTG
The DNA here is from genome assembly GCA_019057595.1 of Candidatus Thorarchaeota archaeon. The sequence continues at coordinate 1,826 of DXJI01000025.1, read as the reverse complement.
GGGTGGATGTCTTTTCTGAGGCTGAGAGGGTTCTTGAGAGAAGGCTAGAGTTTGTTCTGTTGGACTCGGTCTTGGAGGAGATCAAGTCCAAACTTGAGCGCGCAAGTAGAACCGAAGCCCGAATGTTCAGAATCGCGTTAGATCTGGTCGAAAGATGCACAATTGTGAGTGTTGATGAAACAGCGAAGACAAATCCAGTGGATGACCAGCTCCTAGATTATGCCAGATCCGTGAAGGGTGTTCTTGCAACGAATGATCGCCAACTTAGAGAGAAGGCAAAATCACAAGGAATCCCAGTCTTACTACTCAGAGGAAAGAAACACCTCGAACTTGAGGGTTCGATAATTTGAGACCGTGTCACAACGTTTTTATGTTTTACAAAGCGACTCTGCGCTGAGCCGTAGGGTTTAGACCTCGGGTTTGTTCCCGAGTCTGATTGTTCTGATAAGAATCGTCCTGCTAGGCAAGGAGCGACAATAGTTGTACAGCATAGTGACAGTAAAAGATGTGGTGCGAATTCCACCATCTCAATTTGGTTCCCCAATGGAAGACGCAGCCATGCTGCATCTGCGAAAGCAGCACGAGAATGTTCTAGATCGAGACGTCGGTCTGATGATTGCGGTCATCGGAATCGATGAGATAGGTCAGGGACGTTTGATGCCTGGCGATGGTGCAACCTATCATGCAGTCACCTATCGTGTGCTCGTGTTCAAGCCTCTGAGACACGAACTCGTTGAGGGTAATGTCGTCGAACTCATGGACTTTGGGGCCTTCATACGAATGGGGCCGCTGGACGGTCTGTGCCATGTGAGCCAGATCTGTGACGACTTCATCACCCAGGACTCCAAAGGCAATGCCCTGTTGGGCAAGGAAACTGGGAGAACTCTGACTGAAGGTGACATGGTTCGAGCCAGGGTAACATCGATAAGCTTCGAGTCTGGTAACAAGTCTGGTAAACTCGGTCTCACGATGAGACAGCCCTTCTTGGGCAAGATTGGACCCGACCGATCATGGATTGAGGATGACGTGAGGGCTGCACGTGGGGAATCCAAGAAGGACAAGAAAAAGAAGAAGTAAAGGAGTGGAGACTGATAGCAAAAATGAAAGCCTGCAGAGCCTGTCACTTCCTCACTTCAGAGAATATGTGTCCAAACTGTAAGGCTACAAACCTCACAACCTCATACACTGGAATAGTTGTGATTCTACCAAGCAAGAAGAAACGTGAGGACCCTAGGAAGACCTCCTATATCGCCTCAAGACTCAATATTGAAAAACCTGGGAAGTATGCACTGAAAGTGCGATAGAGAATTCGTTGTCTGTGGTGAAAGCTTTATTAGACAACCTCAGGTCGAACGGTTGACCCACCCCAGATCCGGTCTGACTTTCGGTATGTGATACCAATGAAAATCGAGATTCTGAATGAACGGGAGAACAAGCCTCTTGCGAGAAAGGAAGTCAACTTCAGGGTCGACCATGCTGGAGCAGGTACTCCAAGTCGAGCGGACATCCGTGAGAAGATTGTTGCGCAATTTGACGCAAACAAGGAAAGTGTGATAATCAAGAGTCTTGACACGAAGTTCGGGGCTGGGATAACTGAGGGGACTGCTAGAATCTACTCTGATCCTGAACAGATGAAAAGAATTGAGCTCGACCATATTGTCAAGAGACATAAGTCTGAGGAAAAGCCAGAGAAAAGGTCAGAGGAAAAGAAAGAGAAAAAGTCTGAAGAAAAGCCAGAGAAAAGGTCAGAGGAAAAGAAAGAGAAAAAGACTGAGGAAGAGTCAGAGGGTGAGTCTTAGATGACAAAGGCGAAAAACATGTACAAG
>DXJI01000024.1 GCA_019057595.1 Candidatus Thorarchaeota archaeon | reverse complement strand
TAGTTGTCGCTCATGTGTCCGGTGGCTATCTCGACATTGTCCGAGCCGCTGAATCAGATATAGAACAGAGCATAATCTACACTACTCATGAAGCTCGGGCCACAAGCAGGGAGTCGCTCGAGAACCTTCAGGACACCCTTATAGAGATGAAGGAAGCCCTCTCAATTCCGAACGAACCGAGGACAATCCTCAGAGAGATTGTTTCAGCCACAGCTGATTATCAGTTTGGAAACGGGGCTGGAAACCTCCTTGTCACAGAAGAAGCCACGCTAAAGGGAAAGCCATACATGATGATTCTATGCCGCATTGATGGTGAACAGGTCTGTTCCTATGTGGCAGAGAGTGGAACCTTATCCCTCACGCTTGAGGGAGGAAAGAGGATAGCCTCCTTGGGAAGATACTGGGTCCGTCTTGATGTGAAGAGTATCAAGGGAGGATCAATATTCGCGGTGGGTATTCAAGAGGCTGATCCCGCAATTCGACCAGGCGATGAGGTCATTGTAATCAACAACAGTGACGAAGTCATTGGCGTCGGTCGGAGTGAGATGTCTGGTCGTGAGATGTGTGAACTCAACAGGGGTCGTGCAGTGACCCTTCGCCACAAGGTAGGATGAGGTGTAGTCTTGGAGGAATCACTGAAGAAAGTTCATGAGACTGTACAACAAGCCACATTCAGGGCTCGAGGACAGTCTGTGTCAAGAAGACGAAAACGAAACCCTCTGAAACCCTCTGCAAAGTGGACTGCACCAGCCAAGGTCGGAAGGGATAGAGGGACAGCTCTTGCTGTGGTCCTGTCCACTGTTGGCTGTGCCCATGCTCGGAGCGATTCAGGTGGTTGCACCATGTGCAGTTACCTCCTGGATGGGTCTCAGGAGATGCCAACATCTGAACAACTTGTTGAGCAGTTCAAGTTTGCAATGGGTGACCTGGAAGGGAAGGAAGCACCACTCTCTGTGAAGATCTATACAAGTGGTAGTTTTCTGGACCCTGAGGAGATACCAGAGGATGCACGCTCGATGATTCTAGAGATAATTAAATCTGATGAACGAATCCGAGAGGTGGTCCTAGAATCTCGTCCTGAATACGTTCAAGACTCAGTCCTTTCTGAGGTTCGGAGATTTCTCGGAGACCGGACAGTTGAGATTGGTATGGGCCTCGAGAGTGCCAATGATGTTATCCGGACAGTGTGCATCAACAAGAGCTTTGATCTACAAGCCTTCAAGGCAAGTCTTGAAATCGCAAAGCAACACAACATTGGCATGCGGGCTTATGTGCTCCTGAAACCTCCACTGATGACAGAACGCGATGCCATGCTTGATGCAATTGCCACAATCCGTACTGCGGAGTCATTGGGTGTTACAACGGTTTCTCTTAATCCCGTCAATGTTCAGAATGACACATTAGTTGAAAAGCTCTGGAACCGCCGAAAATACAGACCTCCATGGTTGTGGAGTGTACTAGAGGTCCTGCGTGAAGCCAGTAAGGATTCTGATGGATGGATGAGGGTCGTCTGTGATCCAGTAGCTGGAGGTAAGAGGAGAGGTCCTCATAACTGTGGGATATGTGACAATGAGATTGTCAATGCAATTCGGGATTTCTCACTCAACCAAGACGCTACCGTCTTGGACAAACCGTCTTGTGGCTGTTTCAACCAGTGGGAACACATCTTGCGACATGAAGACTCATCGCAGCTAATCCATAGATGAATAACGGATTAAAGAAAAAGGTCTTAAAGCAAATGAGAAGCGGTGGCATGTTCTCAACTATCCTGAGTGATTGACGATGTCTAGGTACGTAACAAGAGTAACTGTCTGGTTCAACAGTGAGGGGGCTTCTCCACATCAAGTATTGACGAAGCTTACAGAGCTTGGATTCAAACCTGTTCGGGGTGCGTACGACTTCATCTATGAGCACGAGGATGATATGAATGATGCCAATGTCGGCAACGCCATCATGGAGATATCCAATGCACTTCACAAAACTCTGTCCGGATTCAAGGTCCTCTACCATCTAGACACTCATCCTGTAGGAGATTATGTGCCTCTTGAGGACATCGACGCAGAACTTGCACAGACTCGCAAAGAACTTGAAGAGATAGAAAAGGAAGAAAAAGAAGAAAAAGAGTAAGACTTTGGAATGAGTCCGGGGACCCATTCCAAGTATTTCTTGGATACTAGATCGAAGTTACTTCAGGCTCGCGACGTTCGTATTCGCCCTCACCCTGTACTGTCACCCTGATTTTCTTCTTGTCACCTGGATTCATTCGTTGCCAGGTCCAGACCATGTAGAGTCCACCTTCATCAACAGGGAAGATTTCTGGGGCCTCATCCTCTGGGTCGGTGGAAACATATTCAAATCCGGATGGAATCCAGTCCGTGATCTCAATGTTCTCAGCAGTCACCTCTCCATTATTGGCGACCACAAGAACAACGACGTACTCACCAGCTCCAGCTCCTTTATTGATGGCTTTCTTCGTTGATATGGCACGTTTCTTGTATATCACACTAAGTTTGTGTCCATCCTCCGGACTTTCATCAACAGTGGGTATTCCTGCTGGATAGATATTTGCTGTACATACAATTGGTGACGGATACTCCTTTTCTGGACGATTTCGCCAGGCCATTACTGCGTAATTGATCTTGAGGCTCTCACCAGGTTCGAGTTCGCCTCCTGAGTCCTTCAGGTCTTCTACTCTGAAAGTCATCTTGTGTGGCTTCTCTGGATCTTGGTCTTCTGGATCTACCGTGAACTCATAGGGACCAGAATATTCCTTACCTCTGATCCAGACAGATATATGCTCACTTGTCGGTGGCATTATGTCGTCTGGTAGGTTGTCTTCAACAGTTATCTCGTTGAGTCTTGCAGTTCCAGTGTTCTTCACCTCAATGGTGATCTCTACTGGGGTCTTGTCAAAGCTTGCTACAGATGGGGGATCGAACTCCTTTGTGTATTCGATGTTATAGACAGGAAGTACCTGTTGAGTCTTCTCGATTGTACCAAGCACCCTCTTTGTGACGGTACCCACGGGGTTGTAGGTCAATTCCTGAGTACACTTTGGTGTGGACTTACTGCTTACTTGGAATGATGAGCTCCATTCTTGGTCCGGTGCCATTTCGATACCGGGGGACTCATCAATCATTTTCTGCTTTGCACCGCCATCCTCTGGGATGAGAAATACCTCCGCCTTGTCGAGTCTGACCACTAGGTCGCTCTCGTTTGAACATTCGAGTGTGCACTCCCAGGTATTCGGTTCGGTTTCAGCAGTTTCGATTCCTGTAAGGAACTCTGTTAATGCAGTGAGATCTGGATCCAAGAGTGTCCTCTGTTGTCCTTCACCTCGATAGGTAATCACTACATCCCCAGCATTTCTGGATTCAACTTCCTCTACGATACCAGTTGCACTGATGACTAGCTCTGAGGATTCTTGTGGATAGATAACGAAGTCTTTCCAAACGACCTGTTTGGTCCCCTCATCATACTCGGCTGTACCTGATTTCGTAGACACAACCTGAATGTCTGATAACTCGGGTGGGATTGTCTTGTTGAGAATGATGTTGTCCAACTCACCATCTGTCTCGTTTTTGATTGTGAGTGTGATCTTTACAGGATTTTCCTTGCCCATCACGTAGGCCCAATGCGGTTCCTCGGTCTCGACTGTTCCACATGTGTCGAAGACCTCAGTAAAAGTTGCTATTGGTGCTTTCACAGAGATACCATATTTGTTATCCCACTTTCCACCTGCATCAACTTCTCCTGCAGTCAGTGTTTCCTCACCGATGTCTGTTTTGTCACGACTATCTCCAAGGAGGATCTTGACATTCCATATTCGGTTCTCATCAGATGTGTTGTTTACACTCAAGACACCAGAAACATCAATACTGCTCAGCTCACTCAATTCACCGAGCTGTGACTTCTCTGTTTCTTCGAGGTCAATTACAACCTTTTTGCGTTCATTCTCACTCATTCAGTGCACACCCATTGTCTAGCATAATATTGACGTCGCAGAGAATATCAGTTTAGCTCGTATCTGAACTCATTTCCTGCAGCCCAATGTACTTCGAGAACCTGGTCGGGTTCCATTACGACTGGGGAGATTCCTTGACCAAACTGTTGGATATATTTTGAGAACTTCTTGGTGTCCTCTGTTGAGGCCCATCTCATTGGAATGCCAACTCTTGGCTTTGCATCAATGCACAGACTCACTGCATCCTTCACAGGGAATACTCCATCTCCTCCAATCGGGGTGATGAGGACATCCATATCCAGCTGTTCGAATGGTCCTCGGATTATGGTGTCACCCATATATCCGACTTTCATGTCCCCGATCTCGATGTATAGACCGAGATTCTCCATTCGCTCGCCACCCTCCATTCGAGTGAGGGCATAGGGCATGATCTTGACATCAGGAATCTCATAGGACACCTCTGGTTTCAGCTCATGAAGCAGCCATGGTTTAACACCCTGCTCAGTTGCCTTTTCACCAGCTCCTTTGTTCCCGAGAAACCATGCCTTCGAGTTTACTGCGATGGTTGCTGCGTTTCCAACAGCGTCGTCTGCTTGATTCGTCGAAATGACCACTCTGGCCATGAAATCATCTGGAACGATCTTTTCACCGTCCCAAATTCCTGGATTCAACAGAACGATAGTTTCATTGAATTCCAGTGCAAATGATGTCTTACCAAAGTATGTTATTTTGAGCAACGAATCACATCCCGTCAACATGTACTGGTATGGTCGAACCAGTATGATTGCTGCAATAGAAACGCGAATCTGTTACTTAAAAGGTAATTTCGAACCTATGCTGGTTTGAACGCGTGAAAGTGCATCAAGGCGCGATTTGATATCACTCTGGAGCGACTCTGCTTGAACGAGTGGTATCTTTTTATTCCCCAGCTAGGACTCTCTTTCAGAGGTCCTACCGTTCTATCGTAGTGTGTAGAGAGAGTTGAATTCAATGCTCGAGAAGATTCTCACGGAGAAGTTCAGAAGAACACTCAAGATGATCTTCACCGACATCACGAATCAACAGGACAGAAGAGACGAGCAGGAGTTTTCTAAGGACGAGGTCCGGATCAATGAGACACTCCTCGATACCATCGACCCATTCCCCTCTGACATAATTCTAGACTTGGACTTTCGTGTGGCTGCAGTTGATGGGTCTGGCACAGACAGCCTGATGACACTCGATGACATTCGTGTGCACCTCCTGAGCACCTCCACAGTTGTTCTCAATACTAACACTCATTCAGAGAACGTGTTTTCTCCAGTTGAACGAGATGTACTTGAAGCAGAGGTCGGAGATCAGCCTCAGATACATCCTCATTGGCATTCCGGTGTGCGAAACGATGCTCGGACCAAACTGGCTGAGTCCCTAGAAGACATCTATCCTCTCAAGGACACCGCAAGTCTGACTCTTCCGTTCTTTCGTGATTACACGGGTGGCCAGATCTCCTCATTCTCGGACTTTGGTGGGTCTGATTTCGAGGAGCATGTCCCACGACTAAGAGACATGGAGTCTCTGATATCTCGAGGTCAATTGCTGACAAACCCTGCAGTGCATGAGGAGCTTAGGAAGACAAGTGAGTATGCAGCCATCCGCAAGATATTGACAAGCGACCTTCAGCCAAAGTACATTTTCATCGATGGAGCTATGTCTGTCTTCATGCATCATGTGAGACACTATCCCTCTATGCCTAGTGGATTCATGCTCCGAGACCTCTGTGCGCTAGCAAGACAGAAAGACGTCATCCTCTGTGCAGTGAGTAAGAATCATACTATCCCCTTCGCTCATCGTATAGCCAAGATGGCAAAGGACAAGTTTGGCGAGGGAGCCAAGTGGTTCTGTCACCTTCCAAGCAGAGAAGATCCTGGTGGTGGTCTTCACATCTACGAGGACCGGACTTACATTCCTCCGATGCTGGCAGTACCCTATCTCTACAGTTTCTCAAGAGACAATCGGCCCTCTCGTATCGACTTTGACAGGATCTGGTGGCTACAGACCATATTTGTCCCAGACGATCCAAAGGCTACACGTTTCAACGAGAAATCCCTGTTCGCTGAGATTGAGTTCATGTCACGGGACGCTCGCTGGTACGGTTACCCTGTTCCCCTAGCACTTGCACACAGCTCCTGCAAGCTGAGTTACGAAGACCTTCGGCTGGCTAGAGAAGTGTGTGGGGATGTATTGAGAGAGCTCAATCAGGAAGGTGTAAAAACTGAGCCCCTACGGGCTGACTATGACATATAATGACCAAGGTGATACAAGATGAGTTTCGACAAAGACCGACTAGGAGAACTATACGGAAAAGTGGGTGGAGGGAATCAGACCTCCCTCGAGATTATGGGCAATAACCGTGACATCAGTGTCGGTGAGATATTCATGATCTACTCTCATCGTGATGGTCGTGAACGGGTCTTCTTCTTTAGGGTCCTTGGTCTAGAGAACTACCTTCGACAGGTGGACAACATGACCCGTGTTGCCAGCACACTCATGGTTGAAGGAGATGCATATCTGTCTGGAATTGAGCGGAACATGCTCCTGACCATAGGCGGCAGGATGTTAGGTTATGCAGAGAAGGAGGGAGATGATTGGACCTTCAAGTCTCCAAGAAGACTCCCAGACCATCTTGGTTCTGTATATCGCCCTGTGAAGGGGGTCTCAGACGAGTTTGTGTTGGAGATGTTAGACTGTCAGACCACGGGAGAAATCTATGTTGGAGACCTCCAGGTCGGTGAAGACACATTGGATGTTCCAGTCCTATTACCATTGAAGTTCCTCCCAATGCATGTTGGCATCTTCGGATCGACGGGATCAGGGAAGAGCAACCTGATGATGGTATTGATCAAATCTATGATAGACAACAACTTGGTTGCACTTCAAAATCCAAGTGAGGACCATCAACGAATCTCAGCTTTCTGTATCGATCCCCATGACGAGTTCGCGAAAGGTGTCGACACATACGGTATCCAGGATGTCGTTGAGGATATGAGTCCCTCCACTCGAAAGGATGTGATTGGTGATTTCTACTACCTTACAACTCACAAGAGTGCCACACAGAGGAATATCCGGAAATACGCCCATGAAATCCGAATTTTCTGGTCCGAACTTCAACCTAGAGACCTCTACTCGATCATGGAGTTTACATCTCAGATGATAGCTCTCATAGATACAGCATATTCCAGGGAACGAGCGAACTGGATTCGGCTAATTCTAGACATGGATGAGGGGACACCTGAGACTCCCATTGGTACAATCCGCGCCGTGCAACGCCGCCTCCGGATGATAGAGCGGTCACCAATCTTCGTTGAAGATGGTGAAAAGAACACTCCTTCCACTTTAGATGACATCTTCTATGCAATGGAAACAGGCCGGATCCTTGTGGTCAATACAAGTCTGATGCGAGATGTAGAACAGTTCCTTCTCACGACAGTAGTGACCCGGACACTCTCCGACATGCGTAGAGCATTAAAGAGCAGTGGTAACTTGGGTGACTTTGACCAGCAAGGGCAGATGAGACTTCCAACTAAATTCTTCAACAGAGTCAAAGCAAGAGCACGCACATTCTATGGCCATGGAGGAGTTGACAACAAATCTCCAGTACGTGACCCGCGTTCACTTCCAGTCATTCAGGTGACAGTGGAGGAAGCCCCCTCCATTCTCAATCCCGAGTTGATGAGGGGTCAGTCTGTCTTCAAAGACATCAGTCGCCAGGGAAGAAAGTTCAACATTGGCCTCCTTGTTGTCAGTCAACAGGTTAGCGTACTGGACAACGTGATCCTCAGTCAGATGAATACCGAAATCAACCTCAGGTTGGGCAACGAACGAGAGATTAGGGCTGCAATAGAGAATGCCAGTGTGAACATCTCAGGGTTTGAGAATGAATTTCGAGTCATGTCAAGAGGTGAGGCTATAGTGACTCAGTCGTATCGAGAACTTCCCCTCCCTGTTCGTATTCCTCTCTTCGATGATGTTTACATTAGGGACAAAGACAAATACAAGGAGAAACGGGGAAAGAAGGACGAGGAACACATACTCTGAGGGATATACTTGACAAGAATCGCGCACATTTCTGACACCCATCTTGGTTCTAAACCAAAAGCTGGTGTCAGGCACAATGTGTGGGGCGAAGAGATGCGATCACAGCTCCTTGAGAATGACTTCTATGAGCGGTTCCAAGAATTGTTTGATATCATTGCCAAACTCGAATCTCCTGTTGACCTTGTCGTACACTCTGGAGACCTCTACAATTCTCCCTGGGAGAGCAATCCTACTCAACCGCCCGTGGTAGCTCAGGAAACTGCAATAACAGTCCTTCAGGACTTCATTCAAAGGACTGGAATCCCAGTCTTGATTCTTGAGGGAAACCACGGTCTCTATAGATTGTTAGAAGTGTCTCTTTTGGACACTCTGAAACTGGCCGTCCCTGGACTAGATGTTGCAACTCAGCAGGACCTCAAGCGGGCAATCCGTGAAGGCAAACCCCTCATGCATTCCTATGACAAGCTCGACGTGTTCTGTTTTCCATTTATTGATCATGCAGTCCTAGAGAAGACGGGGGATATGTTGACCCGATTCGATGACTGGATTACAACACAACAGGTTCGGGATAACGATAAACCAACAATCGCAATAGCACATGGAATGGATCTTGATCAGACGCTACACAAGAGCATCTTTACTATGGGTTATGACTACATTGCTCTGGGACATGACCATCACTTACACAAGCACTCTGCTGGAGCTTGGTATGCAGGCTCCCCCGAACGATGGAGGTTTGATGAGATTAAACACGAGAAGGGCTTCATCATTGTGGAGATAGACAAGGCAGGTGAGAAGCCTGCAGTCACACCTCATCACTTGACGTATGAACGAAAAGTCATCACTGAAACAATTGAGCTTGCACAGGACGACACAGTCGATTCGATAACTGAAAGGATATTTGATTTGTTCACTACGATGGGTCTGAAGGAATCATGGAATCCAAAGACTGCAGCCAGAGTGAGACTCGTCTTTGAGGGCAAGTCACTGAGACTGACCTCATTTGAACTGACACTAGCCCTAGAATCCCTTCGGATGAAAACCCTCTCCAGAGATACGGACTACAACATTGCTCAATTTGTGTGGTTTGTGCGTCAGTTTCGTGATGATGAGTTCACGTCTTCCGCGTATCCTGAAATAGAGTCAGAGTATCTAATCCAAGACCCTGAAGAAGACTTCCGCGCATACCTCGAAACTTTGGAGATTGACAAAACTCTCGACACATCTGTACTCACAAAGATCGCAGTTCGTTCACTTGAATACGCCGTCGGTAAACGTGAGGGAAAGATGAACTCGGAGTCGGTAACGGAGGATGAATGATGAAGATTCTCCGATTGAGGGTTCGAAACTTCAAACCTTTTCGCGATCTCACTCTTCCTGAAGAAGATGCTGATCTGCCAGATGGTCTGATTCTTATTGAGGGTCCAAATTCGACGGGAAAATCATCACTTTTCGAAGCCATTCTTTGGGGGTTATGGGGTGCAGACTCCGTCAGTCTGACAAATGATGAACTCATCAGTTTTACATCTACACATTGTCAGGTGATAGTCACATTCCGAGTTGCAGGTACGCAATACAAGATAGATCGCTCGTACAATCCAGCTGATGGTATGGCTGTGGTCCTCTTCTCGAAGAAAGGAAATGCATGGAAACGGATTGCTGACAAGAGCAAATCAGTTTCAACAAAACTCGATGAGATACTTAGTATCGAATTGAAGCAAGCTCTGAGTACGTTACTCGTTCGTCAGGGTGAAGTTGCTGTCATTGCAAATGCTACACCTACGGTTCTACGCAATCTCTTGGTCCAGGTGTACGACATTGACCTTCTAAGACGAATGACAGGTCATCTTGAGGAGCTTGAGAAAGACCTCAAGATCAAGGTTGATTCACTCAAGATGGACTATCAGCGACCTGAACATATCCAGGACCAGATTGCTGAGTATAAATCAAGAATCAAAGAGTACAAGGAAGGTCAGAAAGCAAAAGAGAAAGAGGTCAAGTCTAAGGAGAAACTCCTAGGAGCTCTTCCTGATGTTGAATCAATCAGACGAATTCAACAATTGAACATTAACCGTGAAACATACCAGAAGCAACTTGAAACGTATACACAACAGCTTGACAAAGATCTCTCACAAGCTGGTCTTGTGAGTGTAAATGAAAAGACCATCGAGTCTCGATTAGAGTTGCTCAAGCGAGAAACAACCCGAATCAAATCTGAGAAGAAATCCACCGAGTCATCAAAGCAAAAGATCGACCGAGAGATTGGAAAAATCGATGGAACAAGAACCGATTTAGAGGAAAAGATAGCAACTCTGGAGTCTGCTGGGACTGATGATGTGATTGAGTGCCCTACATGTTCTAAGCCGCTATCAAGCCCAGAACGGGAGAAACTCATTGATGAATACAGGACAACAATCAAAGAAGGAGAATCTAAGAAGAGCGACCTTGAAGATGAACGTGGTAAATATCAATCCACATCAAAAACCTTCGATGATCGGTTGTTAGAAATATCCAGATCAATTGATGCGGTTGATCGTACCGCGAAGAATCAGAAGAAAATCGATGAGTCTCAGGAAAATGCTAGAGACACTGTAAGTGACCTCACTGAATTACTATCGGGTCAGAAAGTTACAACCATCAAGCAGTTACTCAAAAAACACGAAGTACACAGTGTAATGGATCTCCAGGGAAAGATTGAACGACTTGATGAATCCCTAAGCACGTTGAAACGTGATATTGAGGAAGCTGGTGTGAACATTATACGAGAGGAAATCCAAATCTCAGACCTTGAAGGAAAGCAGACTGAGATGGAGAAGCGAGGCAAGGAGATTGAAGAGCTCGAAAATATCAACGAGCATACCATGTATGTGCGTCGCAAACTCGTCAATGGCTTTGTAACAGACTTTGTTTTTCAAAAACGCCTCATTGGTATCATTCGTGGAGCCACGAATTCATATGTCCAATCATTCACCAATGGACAATACACCAGTATAGATCTAGAACCAACTGTGGCAAAGGGCAGGTCCGGTTCAGGATTGGTACTAAAAATCTGGGATCAGCGTGACAAAGCGTGGAAGAAGACTTCGCAGTTGAGTTTTGGAGATCGGACCGCAATAAGTCTAGGTCTCAGACTTGGGATTAGTCGCACCATGAGTAGTATTCGCCCGTTGAAAGACAGTCCAGTCCTGATGCCACGAGTCCGGACAGTTCTTCTTGATGAACCGCTCGGAGGTCTTGACAAGATGAGACGTGAAGCAGTCATCAGAAACCTCGTCAATGATCAGAGTTTCGAGCAGATTTTACTAATTACTCATACCGATGTTCAAGGCTGGGAAGGAGTACCAGTCGTAGAGGTTTCCAAGACTGGCACTACAAGCAACGCTGTATTGAAGATGTAACCGCGTTGGGACAAATATTAATCAGTGCGAGAATGTGTCTAGTCAGTATGTGTGCTACTGTGTTTCGCAGATTTGGTCGTTCCTTCGACAAACGACTCAATACTGCTGGACACCGTATGAGCCGATTCCTGATTGAACACCGAATTCTGATTTCGGTTCTATTTATTGGTTTCATTGTCTGGGCCTTAGTGTTCAACGCAGCAGTGATTGATTATACTGCGTCTTCGGGATGGACCTCAAGATCAGGATGGCTAGGTCCGATTCCAGACCCTGATTCCGTCTATGTCTTTGGATTTACGGTCGATTACCAGATAGAAGGCTACAGCGACTATACATTCTACTATGTCCATTGGGGGTATAATTTCCTCCACGGGACGATGCCATATACTCCAGATTTTGGTTATCTCGAACTAGAAGGCATCACCAACGAGAATGGAGCTCACATGTTCCCTCCGTTCACATCCTATCTCTATGCTTTTGGAATCTGGTTAGGGAACCTCTTTGGTTGGGCGAATTGGGGTATTGGGTTCTTACTTGCTGGATTTGGATTTCTGATAGCTTTACCAATCTATGGCATTGCGAAGGAGCTTTCCTCGAACCGTCGGGTAGGTGAGGTAGCTGCACTGACCTATCTACTCAACCCACTGGTGTTGTATCACACTGACTTCCTATGGTTCAATCCTGCTCCATTTGTCTTCTTCTTCTTTGCAGGATTCTATATGCTCATCAAAGAAAGAAGAATGACCGGTACCCTACTCATTGTCGCTGCTGCCTTATTCAAACAGAGTGCCTGGTTTCTTGGGATTCCATTGATTGTATATCTCCTTGTGAAACGACGGGAGAAACCCGTTGAAGATCTGGATGCTGCACCAAGTACTGAGTTGAGTGAAATTCAAGAAAAGGCCGATGAGAAGCCGAAACCAAAACCATTGATGGAAGCCCTGACAGGTTATTTCGACCTACGTAATTTTGCAATCAGTGTAATCATTGTTCTTGCGTTCATTGGAGCAGTGATGTTTCCGTTTTTGATCGCCACTCCTGACTTCTTTAACTACTGGAGGTTGGCACTCGGGTCTTTCTCCTTTGATGGGAACTTTGTCGACCCTACACCGTACAATGTACCAATTAGAGTACAGGCCCTTCTAATCATGGCAGGATTGCCTGAACAGGCGGAGTTGCTTGATACCCTTATCGTATCTGGAGGTCCCATGGTTTTCGCGGTGATTATCATTTTCGGTTTAATGATTCTCAAGGATCGATACAATGGGGAAGAAAAACTCTACCTTCGTAGGATTCTCTTCATGGCCTTCATGATGATGTTGCTAGTGAATATTGTCGGAGCACGAGGAGTTTTCAAATACTATTTTGTTGCAATTGTGCCATTCTTCTCAATCTTCTCATCAGCACGAATGATTCGTGGAACTGGTGAACATGTTCCCTTCTCTGCAAGTATGTTTCTCCTTCCGATATCATTCACTCTTCTGATACTCCTTCCTGATCGCAATTTCTACATGCTCTATGTGATACTCATCTTTGTACTCTATTTACTAGCACCGATACTAGACAAGTCATACGACCTGATGAAACGTGGATTTAGAAAGATAACAGCCCGGATACCAGTAGGTTTTGCTACACTATCCATCAAGAAACTATCAGTAAGAACAAGAATGTCTAAGGTAGTAACCTGGGTTTCACGAGTTCTGTCACTTATCATTGGAATGTCCTTTGTTGTGTTTGGTTTTTGGTTCAGCATGAAGACTATTGGTGCGGACCCCATAGGTGTTCTAACTGTGCTGCTTGTATTTGGAATCGCCCTCACTCTTGGTCCTCAGATGATCTCATTGTTTCTGAGTTCTTCAGATACCGATGACTTCAATGACAACGTACTGTCGTTTTCATATATCACAGCTGCAGTGTTGTTTGTGTTTGGTATTGGTTCCTACATTCAAGCTTGGAATGTGCTCGAGGTTTCAGCGAGACAACTTCTGGTCATCTCAGGGATTTTCGTCACAATCTGGGCATGTTCACTCTTCATCAAGATGGGTTTGCGTGAGCGATTTGTAGCAGATGTATTTCTCTTAGGGGGGACATCTCTTGGACTGATCATCTGGTCGACCCTAGGTGACATGACTCTCCAGGTTATCGGACTTCTTGGTATCTGTGCTGCAGTCTTACACTTCCTTCTGGTCATCATTGGGTTGATTCATTCAAAAAACAACGGTGGAAATGTGTCAACACCCGACATCCTTGAGAAAGCACCTCAAGTGTGTTGAGAAGATTGCATCGACTAAGACAGAGTTGAAAATACAGTCAAGTTGGCGTCGTGATGTCTGCCAGTTCTTTCTGCTTCTTGTCCATCTTCTTCTGCAGGCTCTTGATACGCTCATCCAGTTTCTGAACCTGCTCAGTGAAGGTGTCTTCCGACATAGCACCAGAAGTGTGACGCTTCTCAATGTGTTTCCGTAACTGTTCCACAGATTTGAGCTCCTTCTTGAGTGCTTTGAGGTCTGCCTCAATGGAAGAGGTCTTGGTTTCATCGGCTGTCTTGAACTGCTTTGCTGGTATCATGACCCCCAGCTGCTGCTGGGTTTTCTCAGCGAAGTCTTGGAATTGATCCCTTAGCATTTCAACGTTATTGTCCACATTGGACACCTGGTCCTTCACCTTCGAGATGTCCTTCTGGAGGTCGAACACTGCATTCACCAGTCGTTTCAAGGTCTTTTCAAGCTCTTTTGACACTGCAGTATCTGTTCTACTGTCTTTCTTCTTCCTCGTTGCCTTTTCTTGTTCCATCATAACGGCACTTGGTTTTGTCATCTGGACCTCTCCGCTCAACCACTTGAAGGCATTCAATGCGAATGTAGCATTACCCTTGTGCTTTAGGCCGCCTCCCTTCCGGAACACTTCATAGCTGCCAACACACATCACTCTGCCCTTACCAGGTTCTGCAATAGCAACAACAGACGCATTCCCTGGATCTGCTGTTTCTGATGTGATTGCGAGTGAGGTTGCCTTTCCAGTCACTTTGAGACTGCACGCAGAAGGAATCAGGAGATCATTCACATCCTCTGTTGATGGGTGACCGACGATACCTGTTATAATCGGCATAGTTGGAAGTCCCGCATTGCTACGATCGTCCTTTACTGCGGTGTTCTCGAAGGACATTCCAAACTCTGAGGATATCTTGGACATGTTGTTCATCAGACCTCGGTCTCCACCAGAAAGAGAGAGAAGTAATAGTCCTCCACCGTTCATCACATATTTCTTGAGAACATCAATCTCAGCGGGTCTAACCTTCGAGCTGTTGGGGCATCCAAAGACCATCACTGAAGCAACCTTGAGGTGCTTGGCTAAGATCATGAACTCTGTATAGGCTTCAACGTCAAAGTCATTGTCCTTGAGCAATCTCCCGAGGTCGGAATACGTGCTGTCCAGTCTACCTCTTTCATTCTGTGTCTGATCAAAGAGGATTTTCTTTCTCCTGCCGCTCAAAAGGTGCACCTTTTAATCGTGATATAAACAGAGCACGAATTTGAGTTAATGAGACTTCCGTCGATGTGCTTCGAATGCTTTATCTCATGATATGGTCAAATCTTTGAGTATGAGCGACGAGAACTGTATTTTCTGCAAGATTGTTCGTGGCGAAATTCCAGCCAGCATCATCTTTGAGGATGACATATGTATGGCTTTCATGGATGCTTTTCCAATCAATGAAGGTCACAGCCTCCTAATACCGAAGAAACACTTTGTCAACATGTTT
>DXJI01000023.1 GCA_019057595.1 Candidatus Thorarchaeota archaeon | reverse complement strand
CTACATAGAATCAAAACGTCTTCTTCAAGCCCATTGCATTGCGATGATACTTGCCAAACTCTGTGATATCTGATAGCTGCGTCTTTGTATAGACTGGTCCATCGACACAGACCAGTGTACCAGTTGGGTCCATAGCACAAGTCCCACAGATACCACATCCACATTTCATGAACCGTTCAAGAGACGCCTGAAATCGAACCTTCAGATCTCTTATTTGTTCAAAGAGTCCAAACATCATGAGTTCAGGTCCACAGGTATACACAGTATCATAGTTCTGAACATCAAGACTTTCATTCACTGCATCGGTGGCAAATCCCTTGAATCCTGAGGAACCATCATCAGTTGATGTACTGAGTGTGAATCTATCGTCTGACAACTTGGAGAACTCCTCGAGGAACACCAGCTCGTGCTTTGTCTTGGCTCCAATTAGAAGCGTCACATCAACCGCGCTCTTAAGAAGATCATAGACCAACGGTCTCAAGGGAGCCATTCCGACACCTCCCCCCACAATCAATGCCTTCTTTGAGTCCAAGTCAAAGGACGAGCCAAAAGGACCCCTGATTCCTATCCAATCGCCGGGTTGAAGAGAGATCAATGACTCTGTTGCTTCTCCAATTGGGAGGACCGTGATTCCGACGTTGGGCGGGTCCCATAGTGAAACACTCATGGGAATTTCATCCACACCCGGAATCCAGATCATCAAGAACTGGCCTGGTGTAACTTTGAAATCCGGTTTCGGAACTTTGAACTGGATAGTGCTGGCTGTATCGGTTTCTTTGACTATTTGAGAAATCTGTATAGAGACCTGATTGCCCATCAGACTGTCAATGTTCATCTATCAGACCTCCAGGCTGCACCTATGATTTCTGATATCTTGGTGATTTTCATCTCTTTCAGGTACTTCTTCACACCGTCTTTGATTTTTGAGAACACATCAAGGCTCTCTATCAATGCGGTTCCAATCTGAATAGCACTGGCTCCTGCGAGATGCATCTCCACAGCATCCTGCCAAGTTGCTACACCTCCAACCCCAATGATTGGAATGCTGAGTGCCTGACTCAGGTCGTAAACGCACCTGATAGCAACTGGAAAGATTGGAGAACCTGACAATCCACCGACCCTGTTTCCCAATACAGGCTGCATCTGATAGATGTCGATCTTCATTCCTTTGACAGTGTTGATTGCCACCACCGCATCTGCACCAGCCTCCTCTGCAGCCTTTCCAACTGCCACAATATCTGCTGCATTTGGAGTCAGTTTTGCGTAGACTGGACAATCTACTGAATTCTTTACTGCCTCCACATATTTTCGGGTCATCTCAGGGTCATGAGCTATCTGACTGATCTCTGCATGTGGGCAGGAGAGGTTCAGCTCGATGGCATGTGGTTTCATTGCCTCCCCCTTTCTGGCTATATCAGAGATCTCGTCAATGGTGTTTCCAAAGATACTGAGTACCACTGGCACCTTCTTCTTTCTCAGCAGGTCCATCTCATCACTAAACGCGTCTATCCCTGGATTCGTAAGCCCCACCGCATTGAGGAGTCCTCCGTGAGATGACGTGAGTATGGGTCCTGGATGACCCTTTCTAGGAAGAGGTCCAATTGATTTAGTGACCACTGCATCAGCACCAGACTCAATCACTCGCATCATGGTGGAGGCTGTGACTCCCAGGACACCTGATGCAAGCCAGTACCCCTGTATCTTCAATTGTTCACCTTGACCGAACTAAATGACAATCAGTAATAAGCTCAATGGACAGACTTATCCGATGTTCAACAAGTTCTGCAACCAGACCTCACCAGGAAGGATTCACGGTGCCAACTTATCTCTCTCTTACAGTGTTCGGAGTCTTTGTCCTTGATGACGAAGGGAAAGTTACTGCGAAACACATGTTTTATCCAGATGCTGCCATTGCAGCTACAAATCTGATGGCTGTTAATGATGAAGAGTCTACAGACCTGCTTGAATCTATCACAAAGAACCTTCAGGGTATAGATGTGGTCGTAGAAGACCCCATGTTTGCTAGAACACTGTCAAAGGTCAAAGATTTCCAGGTACGAGTCGGAGCAGGAGCAGCACCACGATGGTTCAGAGATGGTCAGGATGACTATCTGATCGGTGATGGAATCGTATCCTCACATGATGATATCTCCTCATTTAGACGAGATGTGTCTATCAGATTGGCCAAGAGCAAGATAAGTGCCGCCAGTGAAGAGAAAGACCTTCTTGTGAAGAATGCCATTGATGCCGTGGATGAGATTGACAAGTCAATCAATTTGTTGGTCATGCGGCTTCGCGAATGGTACTCCTTACACCATCCATCATTAAGCAGATTAGTAGAGGACCAAGAGCAATTTGCACGTATTCTGAACAACTGTACAGGTAAATCTGCAATCACCAAAGAATGCATCGAGTCAGCAGGAGTTTCTCCAGCAAATGCAGAACAGATAATGAACGCACTCACTGGGGATATTGGGGCAGAATTTGCGGAGTCAGACCTCTTAGCGATTGGAGGACTTGCAAAGACTGTTGATGACCTATACAAGATGAGAACCGAACTCGAGGAATACGTCAACTCCATGATGTCCACCATTGCACCAAATGTCAGTGCATTGGCTGGTCCTCTGATTGGAGCACGTCTGATTAGTCTGGCGGGTTCACTGAAAGAATTGGCACAGAAACCGTCCAGCACAGTCCAAGTGTATGGTGCTGAAAAAGCGCTCTTCAGAAGTCTGAAGACCGGGGCTGACCCTCCAAAACATGGAATTATCTATAGAGTGGCAGAGGTCAATACTGCACCGTATTGGCAGAGAGGAAAAATAGCACGATCATTGGCTGGAAAATTGTCGATTGCCGCCCGAATTGACGCTTACTCAGAGAAGAATTTGGGTGAGAAACTGCGGGAGGAATTCATGTCGAGAGTTGAAGAGATCAGACGCCAGAATCCTAAGGCTCCGCCACCCAAACCGAGACCCCCGCCAACAATGAAGAAGAAGCATTCTGGTAGGGGAGGGCGACCAAAGAGAAGACAAGGAGGAGGTCGTCAACATTGAATGTTTCTCAACACAAATTCCCAGGAGTCTACACAATCAAAGATATGGATCGAATCTCGTTCTGTACACAGTCACTCACACCGGGGACCAGTGTGTACGGAGAGAAACTGATCAAAATCGATGGTAAAGAGTACCGACTTTGGTCGACCAGACGGTCAAAATTATCGGCTGCACTAAAGAACGGTCTCTCAGAGATGCCAATTCAGCCAGGGTCCAAGATTCTATACTTGGGAGCTGCTTCAGGAACCACAGTAAGTCATTGCTCTGACATCGTGGGTGATAAGGGCGCAATTTATGCAGTTGAGTTCTCTGAACGAACAGCGCGAAACCTCATTCATTTGGCTGCTGCTCGTAACAACATCCTTCCTGTTATCGATGATGCCAGACATCCAACGAGGTATGCTTCTGTGGTCGCAGGACCCATAGAAGTGGTCTATCAAGATGTTGCTCAACCCAATCAAGCAGACATTCTGTACGAGAACCTCAAGACTTTCTGCTCCTTTGGAGCATGGGGCATGTTGGCAATTAAGGCCCGAAGCATCGATTCTGCATCAAGTCTTGATGAGATTTACAGTAAGGAGATTGCTACCTTGGATAATCTAGGATTGCAAATCGTTGACAATGTGGATCTCAACCCCCTGGAGAAAGACCATCGATTTATTGTGTGCCGAGTTTCGGAGGAACTGAAGTGAGTCCTTTCATCGAGAAGATGATTGAACGAGATATCGACACTCTCAATGATCACCTTCCCGAATCAAGACACCCCCTTTCTGAGCTCTTAACCGCCGAATCACCACAATTCAGGACTAGAGATGGTCAACTCTCAGTATTTAGAAAGGATGAGATTGTCGAAATCGCCAAAGAGGTGCCATCACGGTATCATAAAGAAATCCTTCTTCCCATTATTTTGTTACGTAGACTCGACTATGGAGAGGGAATATACACAGTAGCAGGTAGCAAGGTCGAACTGTTCACAATCCATCGAGTTCTAGGATATGTTGACCTAGAATGGGAAAAATTTGGGTCTTGGAAACCAGTGGAGCGTCTTGCCAGACCACAAGTCCAACTTCTAAGAAGGAAGATGCCATCGACTACCAGCATAGGCATCGCTATGTCTTCAAAGGGAAAAGATACTCCATGATGTATTTTCACTATTAGATAGGCTGAAAAAGGTTCGAAACAGAAAAGTGACTGGAGTCTAAGTTGACAAAAGCACGTGCTCAGCTAACCAATGAGGTAGTTTCTCAGTTAGAGGATGCTGGGTTTAGTCTCTCATCACAATGCGATGTGAGACCCAGTTGCTTTGATCTCGTGGCCCGTAAGGGAGAAAAACTGATTCTAATCAAGGTCTTGGCAAATATCGATGTTCTCACAAGCCAAGATGCTATGGCGTTACAGCTCGTTGCCCATTTCTTCAATGCAACTCCTCTGGTCGTTGGAAGAAAGACCAGGAAGGGGAAACTTGACCCTGGTGTTGTATACAAAAGGTATGGAGTATCTACAATTGCACCTCCCAGTTTTCAGAGTATGATTGCTGAAGAACAAATGCCCAGAGAATTCAGCCAGAAGGGCGGTCGTTTTGTTGCGATAGATGGGGAGAAGCTACGTGAAGCGAGACTGGAGCAGAACATGTCCACAGGCAAATTGGCTGAATACGTTCAAGTGTCAGCGAGAGCGGTATTGGCATACGAGAAGGAATACGAACACATGGGTGTCAGCACAGATATTGCTGAACGACTAGAGGAGGTCCTCGAAACGGACCTGATCATTCCGATTGATCTGCTACACGAACGCGTTGATGAAAAGGCTCTGAAACAACCAGATGGACCACAGGACATTCCAGACCTAGAGTTCCGCGTGAATCACTTTTTCGAGAGATTAGGTATGCGTGTCCTCTGGACTGATAGAGCACCATTCCATGTTGCAGCAAAGGAGGAAGGTCCTCCCCTAATGTCTGGAGTTGGGTCTATCACAAGTCGGTCTCTGCAGAAACGTATGGAGATCCTGAAGAGTGTATCCAAGGTCACAGAATCAAACGCTGTCTTAATTGTTGAAGAAGGCCAGGTTGAAGAGAGTGTGTCGGACCTACCTGTGATTCGCCAGCTCGAGCTTGACCAAATTGAGAAACCCCGTGAGCTCAAGAAAATAATCGAGGAGCGGTCCAATCAGTAGTCAGAATGAGTCGAGTGTAGATTGTTCTGTAGACTCACGAATCTTTCTGACAGAATCCCAACTCTTTCTTACTATGGGAGGTAATGCATGACCTTCCTCAAATAGGCCTCGCACAAACCTGATGGTCTTTGGATCAGAGGGGTATCCAGAACCAAAATCTCCATATTTATTATGCATCTCATCGACAATCCGGTCTCGTTCAACCTTTGCGAGGATTGATGCCGCAGACACAATGGGGAATTTTGAGTCTGCCTTGTGTTCTGAAACAATCACAGCACCTAGGGCAGCAATACCACTCAACTCACCAATCTTGTTTCCAAAACGCTCAGCGTTGACATCAGCTGCGTCAAGATACACTTCCTGTGGTTTCAAAGATTTGACAACCGAAGCGAACTCTGTAACTTCAATCTCGTTCAGTGTCGTTCGCCTTCTGAGTCGGTCAATCTCGGCTGCAGAAACTGACCTGATCTCTATTTTGGTGGCAAGATTCCTTATTCTCTGATCTAGAATTCGACGTCGTGACGGAGACAAAGTCTTCGAGTCCCTGGCACCTAATCGTTCCAACTCAGGAATCTCTTCTGAACTCACTAATACTCCACATATGACCAGCGGTCCAATCATTGGACCTCTGCCTGCCTCATCCACTCCTGCGATTCCATGGAGCTGATTCTTTCTGGTCATGTTTCACCTGTGGTTCTAGTGACTTATTACCATTCGGTCAAACCAGTCAACTTTGCACAATGTATGCCTTGTGACATGAGGGGCATATTAGTATCATCTCACCACTGGTGATATGGTGACTTCCCGCCTCTCCAAGAGATTTCCATCGTGTACCATTCTTGAGAACAATCGTTTCACACAATTTTTGCACCGAAATCATGTATTGATGGACATTGAAAAAGACCTACAAATCCCAATACTGTGCTCATTGCTGCCTATTAAGCACCCTAGCTACTTACACCATATAGGGTCATGTCTGAAAGTATTGTTTTTGCAATTATAGGGGTGTATATTGACACTCGCCGTAACCAGTAATGCTTAGAATTTCCAGATTTCTGAATAAGTGAACTGGAGACTATTGAATGACCTACAAATCAACTCGGGCATATGATATCAAACTACTTGACAGACTCATTGATTTTGATTCTCTAGTTGATAACGCGATATCTGCGCTATCTGATTTTGCATCTCAGAATCATATCGATGGATATGTAGGTTGCACCCTGGATTTAGTCTACCCCGATTTGGACCTGCTCGAAGACAACAACTATGGATGGAATCACCGTGTTGAGAAACTGACAGAAAAGATACACAAACGGTTCAGTGATGTAGATTGGGCCATCACTAATCTCAGGTCTAACATGTTCAATGTACTAGATTTTGCCCATAGCACACTGCCACATAGAATCACAACTGCAGTACGAAAGGGAAAGCATCAACTACTCAGGTCCATCGAGGTGTCCATACCCTGTCGGGAGTCATTCCTGTCCACGATGATTGTGCTACGAGTTCTACTCAAGATGATTACACCTGATTGGTTCCAGTACGCTGAGAGTGCCAACTTGACCACTTGGGCTACTGTGCCCCCCAACCCTGATGATATGATTGTGCACCAAGAACTAGGCAAGAAGGTGCCATGGAAACATTGGTTGCGTGAGGACAACAAGACCGAGGCCATCGAATACTTCCATACACCTGGAGTTGCTGAACAAATTGTAGAGGAGTGTAAGGGATTCTATATGAAGGCTGACAAGGCACAACGTGGTGAGAAGACAGTCCGGCGTTACCTTTACAATAAGGGATCAAAGGAACACCTATCGATTGACACGCCTGCTGACGTCATAGATTTAGTCGAGAACAAAGGGTTCTATGCTTTCTACAGTTCATGCGAAACCAGAAACAACGAAGTGGGAAAGGTATGTATCGACTTAGATGCTCGCTGGATGCTACAGTCCCTCCTGGGACCTGAAACCACATGGTCTCTACAGTGTGCTCTAGTCGATGCAGTCCTAAAACTGGGAGCCCAGCTACAATGGCCATCTCCCGCAATCAAGTTCAGTGGATCCCGTGGAATTCACGTTTACTGGCTCATAGAGCAAGGGGCTGTTGGCAGTGAATGGATAGAGATAGAACCATATCGAGAAACTGCATTCAGGATAGACAAGTACATCGTAAAGAAGAAGACCACTGAATCTTTTCTCCGCCCCTTCATCGGCCTCAAGACACTTACACAGGCATTGGTTCTTAGAGCCAAACAAATGCACATAGATTGGTCGAATGTACCAATATCAGAACAGACCCTTCAAGCTCTAGGAATCGAGACCCCCGAACAGCTCATTACTGTAGGACCGTTGGAGGACAGGTTCATCACCAAACTAGGTGTAGACATCATCTCTCATCCAAAGGGTGTGTTCAGAACAGCACTATCTCCTCATTTTAAGACCGGTCTTGTTAGTAGGAGCATACAAAATCAGTTTGGTCAAATCGGATCAGAGTATAGGATCTGGAGATACATGAGAAAGCTCGCACAGCAACAACAGGTGAAAGAGGACCTTCTTCAAGACCATAGGACTATGAAACCAAATCCCGGAACTCTGACGAAGAAGCACCTTGAATCGCTCGCTGAACAGGTGGTCGGTGATGTGTCTATTCTGCTGAAATTCTCCCCCGCTGTGGCATCAAATCTTACACCTGAAACCTACCAACGTTATGAGTCACGATACTCGAACAAGAAAGAACGGAAACCTTGGCGTCCTTGGAATGTGGAGGAACAACTGACTAGGACGTAATAGTCAAGGAATAATGATGAGAACGAATAGAGGTACTGCCTACTTCCTCACACCAATAGTCTGCCCTTTGATAACTCTCTTTACGTAGTTCCTCTTGTTGCGTACGCGAGGAATTGGTGAGTGGCGTTCACGACCATGTACTTTTGGTGTGGACTCGCGAACTTTGCCAGCTTTTGTGAGTGAACCGTGTGAACCAGGCATCTTGATATTCCCCTTTATGGGCTCTGTTCGTGAATCAGAAAAGTTCTCATAAAAACCTATCCAATTGACACCCGTGTACGACCTTAATAGTCTCGACCGACACCGGATTACATGACCCGACCACGGCTGCGCCTCCTGTCGACGCCTCCCCATATCGAAAACCATACCCCTCTTTATGTCGATGTCGATAGTGCGCGGCTGTGGAATTTGGTGAACGATGACACAGTTCATCTGGTTCTGAGAAAACCTGCGTTACAGGAACTTGCACGCAGACGAGATTCACTGCTTATGGACTATTGTGAAGAACTGCTCAATTCTGATGAGTATGAAAACTGGTTCACAGCCATCAGTGCTCTGGTTGCTCTAGGCACAACTGAGGCAGTGGATAGACTGATCATGGTCTACGCAAAGTCTCTCAATGATGAGAGGAAACTCGTGCTCTCAATGGTGGCCAAAGTACTCACTGCAGAACACGTCAAACCATTCAGTATAATGGTACGAGGGGTAGCTGCTCCTGGAGAGCTAGATGTTTCTGGTTGGACAAAGACAGCCATCTCTACCTTACAGGATGTCTGCAAACGTTTCGGAGTCGAGGTCCATGGAGTATATATTGGCTCAGAAGAGGATTTGTCAACTCTCGACACCCCAACTCTAGATGAAATCACTGCTATTCCAGAGAAGTAAGCCACACCGCAGTCTATTAATCTGGAAAGCTTGATAGACTCATCCATGCCCTCAACCGATGACGACTATCAGGTTTACAGAGAGATAGTTGATGCACTACTCAGTTCGAGTGAACCACTCAATCGGAAAGTCGTTAATCGGTTTAAGAACAGAGTCTGTGCCAAGTACAAACGTGCTCGGATTCCAACAAATGCTGATATTCTTCAGGCCACAATTCCCGAAGAGGCCGAAATTCTCAGACCATTCCTTCAGAAACGTCCTGTGCGTACCGTTTCTGGTGTCGCTGTAGTTGCGACAATGACATCTCCTCACGAATGCCCTCACGGGAAATGCGCGTATTGTCCCGGTGGTCCTGATCTTGGTGTACCTCAGAGCTATACAGGTCACGAACCAGCCACCATGAGAGGACTGCAGAACGAATTCGATCCCTATCGTCAGGTCGAGAGCCGCCTTAATCAGCTGGATACAATTGGACACAGCATAAACAAAGTCGAACTCATCGTAATGGGTGGGGACTGGTGCTCCAAATCCTCAGAATATCAGGAATTCTTTGTCAAGGGCTGCTTAGACGCCATGAACCGATTTACAAGTGAAGACCTCGACCAAGCCATGAAGATGAACGAAACAGCAGAAGTACGCAATGTGGGACTGACATTCGAAACGCGTCCAGATTGGGTCACTCAAGAGAGCATAGACAACATGCTCAATATGGGTGCCACACGTGTCGAGATCGGTGTTCAAACTCTTTCTGACAAAGTCTTACAGAAGGTAGAACGTGGTCATGGTGTCAGTGAAACCGTACAGGCATCTAAGATGCTCCGTGACAGCGGTCTCAAGGTCTGTTATCACCTCATGCCAGGTCTTCCTGGAACAGATCCTGTGAGCGACTTGGAAACCTTCCATTTATTGTTCTCAGATTCACGTTTCCAGCCTGACATGCTCAAGATCTACCCAACAATTGTAGTGAAGAACACGAAGCTCTACGACTGGTGGCTGGCTGATGAGTACGCCCCCTACACATCTGACCAAGTAGTGGACCTGGTTTCTGAAGCAGTGAGTAGAATGCCAGAATATGTCCGTATCCAGAGGATACAGCGTGACATTCCCCTCCATCAAATCGAGGCGGGTCTCGATAAGGGCAACCTTCGAGAACTGGTCCACAGGAAGATGCAGTCTGACGGGTTGAGAAACCCTACAATCAGGTTCAGAGAGATAGGTCACTTCAATATGAGGTCAAAAGAGAATGTAGATGTGGATACGATCCAGCCTGTTCGTAGGGAGTATGCTGCGTCTGAGGGTAAGGAGATCTTCTTTTCCTATGAGGTCCCCGAGCATGACGTCATTCTAGCATTTCTACGCCTCAGACTGCCCAGTGCTGACGCTCATAGACCCGAGATAACCGAAAAATCATGCTCACTGATTCGCGAGCTTAGGGTCTACGGTCCTGTTGTTGAGATTGGTGAGAGGGACCCACAAGCATGGCAGCATTTAGGCTTGGGCGAGAGGCTACTTTCGACCGTAGAACAGGTCAGCCGTGAAGAGCTTGGAGTTGACCGAATACTGGTCAACAGTGGAATCGGTGTGAAGGAGTACTACCGCAATCATGGATTCAAAGATCTTGGTCCTTTTCTATCAAAGGACTTGAGATAAGAAGAAGGTGGCGAACACACAGGGTCGTGGTAGGAGGGGGGAGTTTCGTATAATGAGGGCATGTTACGAAAAACTAGCCCGTGTGTCCGCCTTGGTTTTTGTTCAGTTCAAGATGACAAGTCCATGAACATCGGCCATCTCGTTGAACCTTGCGTAGACCTCATCAGAAGCTCTTTGGATGTCATCTATCTTGAGTGAATCTCCTACACCCTTCAGAAGCATGCCTCTGAAACGGGAATGCAGATACTCATCAAGTTCTGAAACCGTTCTGAATGTTACTTTTAGATTCGAATTCTCACTGTATTCGTACACCTCTATTCTCAGATGGCTGTGTATTCTATGCTTACGTTGCTCCTCAACAAACTCCAGAGCTTGTCTGATCTCTTCCCAGCCTACCAAGGTTTTCCCAAGAAGAAATTGTAGGCCCTCAGAATCAGGTCGGGTTGGCGTGGCATTGTCCCTACACATTTTCTTATGATACAGTCCTCCCCAGGCGAGATAACCATGTATCTCGGAAACTCCGAGCTGCTTTGTGACCACCAGTCTCCTTGGAACACGTGTTCCAAAGATAGTAGGATTCCAAGCTAGACTTTTATCGTGCACATTTGGTTGGGAAGCTGATGTTCATGAACCTAATCCATTTTCTAGCAATCTGTGGAATGCTAAGTCCAATCATCTATACCT
>DXJI01000022.1 GCA_019057595.1 Candidatus Thorarchaeota archaeon | reverse complement strand
CTGGCCATTGGTATCATTCTTTTCACAAGCCAGTGAGGGGCCTTTCCTGGATGCAGCTTGAGGTCTGCAACACCACCTCTCTTCAACTGTGTCAGCTCCATAGGATAGTATCAATCGGACATAGATAAAGGACCCAAAGGTCTCTAGAGGGCGGCTCGCATCTTTTCCAGCTTTTGCCTGAGCTCATCGCCAGCCTGTGCTAACCAAGCTTCCAAGGTGTCACAACCGTAGTCATCACAATGGGCACAGGTTTCGACACCTCGTTCACCTGCACATGCCTTGACAGTGCAAGCACCACAGAACTTGAACTTGGGTTCATCATCGACCTTGCATCCAACACAGTTGATCTCGTCTGCTGTGACGGGATATTCGGGACTTCCCCACTCAGCGGCTTGCTTTTCCCGCAATTTGTCATCATCATTCTTCCAGGCTAGGTGTGCCGGACACTCAGCACAGTTAATTCCGCAATACGCTATCATGCTCTCGGTCATAACTAACTGTAGGAACTCATTGGAATAAAAGCGCAACAGATACCCGAAACTAATTTGCCCTTCAAGCAAGTTTTTATTCTTAGACAACCAAGTGAAACTGTTGTTGGTTCATTCCAACGAGTTTTACGTATCTATAGAGCTGATATACATGTCAGAGAATGCTGAATGGGACAACGCAGTGGACTATAAGAAGTTCCTGAAGAGTGCACGTGAGAACGTCGAGCTGATGAAGGCCAGATACGATGGTTTTCAGATCATCGAACATGATTTGGAACTACTGGACAGTATTCAGAATAATCTCCGTATACTAGTGATTGGCACCGACAGGTGTGATGATACAGCTGGTAATCTCCCCATTCTTGCGAAGTTGGCTGACTGTTCACCAAAGATTGAGATAGGAATACTTGACAGTGATGCAAATACTCCCTATCATCAGAATTTCAAGGTGAATGGTAAGAGAAAGACCCCGGTGGTACTCTTCCTCAGTCCTGATCACGAAGAGCTGTGTAGGTGGGTCGAACGACCAAATGCAGCCTACAAGATTATCAACGAGGGGACTGACGCTTCACTAAATGGTAGGAAGATAGGGCTCAAGAAGCTCTACAGTGACCCTGAGATCCAACAGCAAAGCATGAACGCGTTTATGGATCTGGTCGTACGTGCTGATTTCATTTTGGGAAGAACATGAAGATGGCGCATCTTGGAAAGGCTGACTGGACCAATGATGAACGTGTCCAGCGAATGGCAAAGTCATACGCCACGAGATATGATGGTAAATTCTGGAAAGCACTTGACTCTTTGATTGATTCAGGAACAAAAAAAATAGTGGCTGATTTTGGCTGTGGTCCTGGTCTGCTTCTAGCAGATGTTGCAAACAAATACAATGCCATAATGGCAATTGGTCTGGATGAGAGTAAAGAGATGCTTACTCAGGCTGAGAAATTCTTGAAAGAACGTACAGAACTAGATTCATTTGAGATAATACAAGTGAACTTTGACACGGAAGAAATACCCGTCGAACTCAATGTTATCGATTTTGGATTCTCTGGTTTCATGTTGCATGAAGTAGCAAGTCCAACTGAATTCGTTTCACAAGTCTTTAGACATATCCGATCGAATGGCTTCTATGTTGTCTATGATTTCATCTCGGGAAATGAAGAGGCGTTTGTGAAGACTTTGTCCTATATTGGATGGAGTGAAGAGCATGCGAGGAAGCGGTATCCACATATGTGCAAGCATTCAGCTAATGATATAGTTGAAATCCTTCAAACCTCTGGATTCCAAGACTGCCACATGATGACTATTGATGAAATACGTGCAGTTGTGATAGGACATAAGAGGTAACCAAAATACAGTAGGGATAGAACGGGATGTATAACTAGATGTCACGAACTCGAAACAAATCATCACCATGGGCTCATGACGACTCTCAGTTGACATGTCCAAGGTGTGGAAGCAAACGCATCTTACGGATACTGGACACCTGGGGCAGAAATAGAGGTGTTCAGATGTTCAAGTGTGCCTCTTGTGGGAAGAAGTTTTACGAACGTGGCATTGATGACTACAAACCGACTTTCATCAGATAGCAGGTGGAAATGCCTTGTCCCGACGTCCTCAGCAAATGAAGTACCCTTTTTCAGCTGAGGCCAGGCAAGCATCACAGAAGATGGCTCGTGACCTGGGTGATCTTGTCGAGCTTCTTGAAGACCCTGAGAACAACTATATCGTGGAGGAGGCAGAGAAACGAGTCTATGCTGCTCTCACACAATCAGAGATTAAGTATCCTGACTTGGAGAACGAGAAGGACGTCCTGATCTACCCGACAGCTAGACTCATTGTTGAAGAGCTTGGGATTCCCCGGCTTCGGTCTCTTCAAGCTGAGGCGGAGTCTAAAGAAGCAAACAAGCACTTGGGTTCTGAAGCGGACAGGTTCGTGATGGATCTTTGTCAATCTTCCTTTGGATGGAAGGTAGAGTCTTTTGGAGACCTCAGTACACGTGCAAGCCGTCCTCTGATGTTACGAACCTATGAGATCAAAATCCGATTCGAAAACTTTCTCGAAGTCGCCCCAACATTTCACAGTGAAGAGTGGAATCTGATCAATCGATATATGGAGAAGGGATGGATTCCAGTCCGCAAGTCCGAGCTGGACAGACTCATCTCTGGCAAGTTTCGTCAGCTCATCATGCACGGTCGCTTTGAGATTCCGAAGATGTCACAGCGTCTGATAGAGGCAGTCCATAGGATTGAGTCGGAAACCCGGGGCAGGATACGACAAACCGAACCACTCAAGATCACAGAAACCCTTGCTACTGCATTTCCTCCGTGTATCGACAAGATGTACAATGATTCAATGAGAGGGGAGGTCAACCTTTCTCATCTCGCAAGGTTTACCTTAGCTGCATTCCTTAACAGGATTGGAATGGAGGAGGATGACATACGACGTGTGTTCAGCGGCGCTCCTGACAAACACTCCAACATCATCGAGTACCAGGTACGACACATTGCTTCAAAACGGTCATCTGGTGAGGACAGAGAGGGGTATTTTCCCACTGGCTGCAAGAAGCTCCAGCTCGAAAATTTGTGCCCGGTATATCTGGGATACGTAAATGACCCACTGTGTTCGTACGTGTTGAACCCAATTGGGTTTTACAACACACGAGCATGGGAGATAACCAAAGGAATCACCGACCATTCTTGGTACGCAAAGAAGCGTGAGAAAAAACAGAACTTCTAGGTCTAGACTGCACATCGTGAATAGTGATACAGATACTCCTGTGCATATCCTGCGTATTTGCCGAAGTACTTCCGAGCAGCATCCGATTTTCTCATGTACGACTTTCCTGTTTCTGAGAACACATCATAGTGTTCTTGGATGACTCGTTCGATCCACACATCGATTGGGAATGCCTCGAGAAAACCCAGTGAGAACAGGCACACGCAGTCTGCAACCTTGTTTCCAACACCATGGAGTTTCTTGATTTGTCTGTGTGCATCAGAATATTTCATTGCTGTTAGTGAGGTCTCAGAGATATCTCCCTCAATGATGGTTTCAGTCGACTTCGAAATGAAGTCAGCCCTCCACGCCAGTCCGAGTTTTTTCAGATTCTTGATACTTGCCTTTGATAGCTGCTGAGGAGTAGGCATGCCGTAGTATTTCCTCCCCCTGAACTCGTATGATGGTCCCCATTTCCGTCTGATGGAACTCGTCATCCCTCGAATTGCTGGAACATTCTTCCACACAGAACACAGAAATGAAACTAGAGTGGGATAGAACGGGTCATTGATGATTCTGAGGTCCGGTGCAAACTCTATACTTGTCCTCATGATTCCATCTCTCGATATCTCTTGCTGAATCTCCTCCAGTGGGTCATTCAGACGGAACATCTCTTCCAGACTCACATCATCATGGGAGGTCTCATAGTATAGAGTATTATTTCTCTGTTCTACATACACAACCTGTCCAATGTCAGCGTTGACGTATCCATCACCCTCTTTTGTCCAGCAGAACGTCTGACCACACTCCAGGGTGTCCTTCAGACTGAATCTCTTTACCTCTAGAGTTCTCATCAGGACTCACTCAATCGATGACATGTGTAATGCTCTCTCTTTCACAATCTCAACTAGTTCCTGAACACGGTCTGCTCCGATGACGGTATATTCTTGGTTGGTTGCAGTTCTCTGTGACCAACTCACGATTGCTTGGGTGTTGAGTGGAATTTCATCTGAGACGATCTCATTTACCCCAACGCACCAAAATCTCGGAATGTCTACTGACTTCATACCCTCGATGATAAGATAGTCGTGACCTGCCAACATTGCCAGATTCTCTTTACCAATCTGCGCTCGGAGACCTCTGCTGGTTTCATTCGTTCTAAGGAACAGAGTGGTAGAGGCTCCTGCTTGTGTGTGTTTCCAGGTGTCAGTTCCTCTGTCTGGTCCTGGCTCATGCTTCGAGCTCTTGATGGTAGCGACGGTGTGTCCACTCTTGACTAGTTCTCTGACCAGTGCTTCAACTAGGGACGTCTTTCCAGTTCCCGAGAACCCAGACACAGCAAATACTCTCATCATGTGGATTTCTCATACTCTTGCATAAGGGAATTTCGCTTTGTCGGAAGATTGGGGAAATATCTGCTGGAAGGGAGAGGCTTAAAACGAGGGCATACAAATTTCGAAGTTGGTGAATTCACACATTGGCTGGCACAAAACAGGTTGCAGTGGACTGCATAGATGTTCGTCGTGAGTTCCAAGATGGCTCACGTGTCATCAAGGTCCTGCAAGGTACAAATCTAAGCGTAGACCGTGGTGAGTTTGTGGCTATCGTTGGAGCCTCCGGTTCTGGCAAGACCACTCTTCTCAATCTTATAGGCGGACTTGATCAGCCAACATCTGGAACAATTCTCATTGACGGTGAAGATATCACACAACTCAATGATGAGAAGATGTCAATGGTTCGACGACACAAGATTGGAGTTCTTTTCCAAGACCAGCATCTGCTCCCTATCTTTACAGCAATTGAGAATGTAGAAGTGCCAATGCTCCTTGATGATGTCCCTGAAGAGGAACGCAGGAATAGAGCTATGAAGCTGTTAGAGACAGTCTTTGTGGAACACAGGGCGCAACATATGCCTCATGAACTCTCCGGAGGAATGCGTTCTCGCGTTGCACTAGCACGAGCTCTTGCCAATGACCCTGCTGTGTTATTGTGTGACGAGCCGACTGGCGACCTAGATCACAAGACCGGTGGAGAGATAATCCAGCTAATGAGAGACCTTGCAAAGAACCAGAATCGTGCAGTGATTGCTGCAACACACGATCCTGAGACCGCAAGGATGGCCGATAGGATTCTGCTACTCCGTGATGGCGTTCTTGTTGAAGAGCTTGTTGGAGAATTCTTCAAGGCCAGCCGAGTTGATGTAGCGACAAAGAAGAACGGCACTCCCCGTGAGACAGCTACTCCGGAGTGATCTGTGTGGGTGCAAAAAGGAAAACAAGAAAAATCCAAAAACAAGGCAATAAGGCCTACGGTCTTTCTTACGCACTCAGTTCTTTACGAGCCAATCCTTTTCGAGCACTCAGTCTGGCACTCACTCTAAGTCTGGGTATCAGCCTTTTCGCCTCAACAATGGTCTGGGGCGACACTGGTGTCTATGTGAGCATCTATGAGTACCTAGAAGAAAACTCATTTCAAATTCAGCTGTCTGCAAGCTTCGGCGATCTAGAAGAGTTGAGTCTTGCAGATGAATACGTGCAACAAGATTCCTTCGTAGAACAGACATACAGAGTGAACTCAACTGTCGGGATTGTATGGGGGACTGAGCTAAGCAATACTACCCTCTATGAAATTGATGGCGAAGTCTACAGCGATGGTATGAAAGACTGCAGGGTTGTCTTTGTTGATAATGAATTTCTCCAGTTGACAGAACAGGAGTTTTGGATACAGGGTAGTTTCCAGCTGGGAGAAGGAGAAATAGCGGTTTCAAGCAATTTCATATATTATTACGAGTCGGTCTACGATTATGAACCACAAATCAATGACACAATTGATATCGAACTTCTTACTGAAGTGACAACAAATCATGAAGTACCGCTTGTGAATCTTGGAAGGTATAGCCTCACTGAACTGAGGATTGTTGGTATTTACAATCCCAAGTCGCCTGATTCCTTGCTTGAGAAAGCACTTCCTACAATGTACCGTGCAAATTTGAATAGTACGAATATTCGCTATCCCGTTCTTGGTTTACGCGACAGTGTGATGATTCTGGAGAATTCGATTCCCTCAAATTCACTCTCAGAAGATAACTATTTCCAACCATCGACATTGATCAGGATCTCAGCAAGTGCATTAGCGGCTTCAGGCCCTGAGAACATAGGGTTCAATCTCTTTGGTCTTGCTGACAGAGTAGATGAGCGTTTCGATATCGAATGGAGTGGGATTGAAAACATACTGAATATGCAAGCTTCAGTCAACACCTATGTGGAAACACTCTCGCTCTCTATCCTGGCTCTTCCAATCATCCTTCTTGCTCTATTCTTCTCAGTCTTTGCTGCTGATACTTTCATGGCTCCTAGAACCGTAGAAGTTGGTATAGTGCGTTCAAAAGGTGCAACATATTCCCAAGTATCGAGCATCTTTCTATGGGAGGCCACAATAATCGGGTCTCTGGCTGTTGTTTTTGGTATCATATTCAGTGTCTTCTTTGCTCCATTGATTCCTTCAAGCTTAAGCTTTATGTCCTTTGATTGGAGCGTGTACTCATACTATTTGTCACAGACAGTGATTTCACCAGGTACACTTCTTCGATCCATTGGATTGACTGTTCTACCCAGTATGTTGTTCATCCTCTATCTTGGAAGGAAAGCTGCATCAACAGAGATTGGACTCACTTTGATGGAATTCACAGAGAACCCAACTGAGCAAGTTGAGTCTCATGGATTTACCATTGGAGCTTCGATTGTGCTTCTGATACTGGTTGTCCTCATGATGTACTTGCTTCCGAAGAATTCCTTTCTCTTCCTCTTTGAGATTTCACTCGGTACAGCTGCGTGGTTCTTCATAGCCTATAACGGATCCAGAATTTCGCGGGTGGGGCTTGCCAGACTTTCGGACAAACTCTCTTTTGTTCTAGGTCAGAAAAACCGCATCTCTGCAGGCTATCTAAGAATGCGCAAAGGACGTATCATTCCACTCATGGTGGTTCTCGCACTCACGATGTCATCGACCATTGCATTTTCTGTTCAATCTGAGAGTCTGAAAGTTGATCTCTCTCGAGAAGTCGATTACGCCTTGGGAGCAGATATTCGCATTGATTGTACTGAACGAGAACTAGATTTCAATGATACATTGACTTCAATCGATGGTATTGAACATGTCACACCTGTTCTCAGAACTTGGGCTAGGTTGGGAACTGAAGAAATTACGGTTGAAGCATTGTACCCTGATGAATATGCAGAGATTGGACACTTCGATCAATCGAGTTTTCCAGATTCGGATGCAGCGACTGTACTCATGGAATTAGATGCCGTGCCTGATGGCATAATTGTCAGCGAATTTCTCGCATCTCGACTGGACAAAACCGTCGGGGACAATTTGACAATGGAAATGTCAGGTGTAGCGACAACTCAACATGTCACTTTCACTATAATTGCAACGATGCACAGTGCACCAGGTTTTGGATACGCTGCATTGGCAGAAATGCCCCCATCCACTATTGGATCTGGGTTCGGTTATCAGGCTGCGTATTCCGGCTTTGTTATCGCTAATCTTGAATATGTGTCATATGAAACAGAACTTCAGACAGTTGATCTCTTTCTCGGAGATTTGGCTGATGATGCCAACAAAACACGAGTTCTTGAGGATATGCAGACCATACCTGATGTTTTTCCGAACATTCCAACCGAATTTGATCTAAAGACACATTCACTCTTCACAGCACTTTTCCTCAACACTGTGGAGGGGCTATTCTCTATTGGTTTCCTCATGTCGCTAATACTTAGTATCTTTGCACTAACGATTTCACTTGGTTCAGTGGTGCGAGAACGTCGGAAAGAGTATGCCGTGATGCGTGCAATTGGAGGATCTAAACGTCAGGTTGTAAGTATGGTGTTTTCTGAGTTCTCAGGTGTCGTCTTCGCATCACTGGTACTAAGCTTAATCCTGGGAGCTGTTTTTGGATTCGTAATGGGTTTCTTACTCAACAATATGAGTCCATTCTCAAGGGTCCTAGCATCCACCATCTCATTTCCAATCGGATTCCTCTCTGTAGTGCTCTTCTTAGAAATCCTTACGATGGTGATTGGATCTTATCTGCCAGCGCGAGAAGCGGCAAACACGGACCCAGCTGTGGTTCTACGAAATATGTGAGGTGAGAATGTGGCGCGAAGAAAGAAACAGAAAGGCATCTTGAAGGGCAATCGACTTTGGGCTATGGGTCACGCGCTCTCATCGCTGAGAACCCATCGAGTACGTAACATTGGAATCGCAATCATTCTTGCGATCACAGTTGCAATTCCAACAACAGTGTTTGCGTGGACCAATACAGGTACTCGATTAGCAGTTGAGGATTTCCTCAATAACAACCCCTACCAGTTTAGTGTAATCGACCCTGGTGAAGACCGTAATTTTGACGATCTTTTAGCAATTGAAGATTGGATGGTAGACAGCCCCTTCATTGAATATGCTCACATGACTCCAAGTACAGTAGGCATTCTAAGAATAGCTAATGTGACGACGGAGTGGGATGAATACCGACCTACCGATATGGTGTATCTTGATGGAATCAAAGATGGACGCGTCATTGTTGTCAACAACGAGATCCTTGATGACTGGTCCACAGAACTAGAATGGACTGGTAACTATTCCATTGGGCCCGACCAGATATTGGTCTCACAATGGTTCATCGACACGGCAGAACAAGTAAACGGCTACAGAATCGAAATAGGTTCTGAAATCAGCATGGATATTCTCCGTAACTATTATGTTCCAGACCCCAGAATTCCCTTTGACCCGCTTCCACTAGATCGTCTTATTTCACAGAACTTTACAGTAGCAGGCATTTATGATGTTGTGACTTGGTCGGTTCTGAGTCAATCTTATCCTGGAGTCATTCGTCCCAATTGGGATGCTGCACAAGGTGAGACCGCTGTCTTAGGACTACGTGATTCCGTTCTGATTCTTGAAGAATCCCTTGACCAAGAAACGATTGAGAAAATCACCAACAATGGATATTTCTCGCCCACTGAGTTCTTCCATGGTTCCACAAGCGGCCTCATTGCGGCTGGACCTGCAAATGCCGCATTCAACTTATTATCTTTGAAGACCCAGATTCAAGAGACCAATGCTGTTCTTGACATAGTCGGTTCAGAATTCCTTGATGATCTCCAGTTGCATATCTCCACATATTTCTCCGGTCAAGTGCTCATTATGCTGGCGATACCTATTATGATCATGAGTCTGATGCTGACACTGTTTACATCCGAAACGTCCGTCGCAGAGAAGAAGGGCGAGGTCAGTGCACTCAGGGCTAAGGGAGCATCATTCAATCAGATCTTTTCAGCCTTCATTTACGAATCATTGATACTTACGATTACGGGTTATGCTTTAGGAATACTATTGGCCACACTATTGGCTCCACTCATGGGGTCTTCCACTGGCCTTTTGTCATTTGATCCAGTACAGTATAATCTGTATCTGGACAAACTACTGATACCTGGCAACTCTTTGGCACTTGCGGCTGCTATCGCTCTATTCCTGCCAGCAGCATATTTGGTTCATGTCGCACGAAGAATAGATGTAACTGAAATTGGTCAACCCACAACAAGGATGACCTATGAGATACCAGAAGAAGTGAACATCTGGTACTACGTGGTTGCTTTAGGTGGCACGCTTTCAGTACTTCTCTTAATGCCCATTCTGATCAACCCTGTTGGTCAGGTGGCTCTAATACAGATACTTGTGGGTGCAATGTTGCTTTTTGCAGCCTCATATCTCGGCTCTAGAGCCATGCGGTTGGTCACAGCAAGTGTATCAGAGAAAGTAGGTGGCCTGGTGGGAGAAAAGAAATTGTATATGACACAAAGTCTTAGGAGACGAAAAGGTCAGTTCATCCCACTCCTTGTCATTTTGACCATGACATTGACAACAACATCTATGATGTTAATTCAAACAGCGAGTTTTCAGGACACTCTTGAAAACGAGGCAACTTACGCACTTGGTGTTGATTTGAGGATTGAGGTCTACGACGAATTTCTCAACTGGACTGACACACTAGCGAGTTTTCCTGGAGTGGAAGCAGTGACTCCTGTACTCGAACTACTGTCCTATATGGAAAACGAAGGTTTCTATCTTGAGGGATTGGAAGCCACAACGTATTCGGAGATGGGTATCTTCAAGGAAACAAGCTTCGTGGGTGCTACCTATGAGACCGTTTTAGCGGCTCTTCAGAATACACCCAATGGTATCATCATCAGTCGGTTCTATGCTACTGAATGGAATGTAAGTATTGGAGATTCAGTCGATATCTCGATTCCTACATCAATTGATACTAGAATGGAAGAGAGCTTCGAGATTGTTGGAGTGATGGTAAGTGCACCCGGTTTCGGAATGGCTTCTACTCGCGACCTTGAGGGTGTACCTTTCGGTGCATACTTTGGTTTCCAACCTGGAAGAGGAGGTTTTGCATTTGCCAACATCGATTTCCTCTCAGTTCACTCTGGCTTCGACGTAGCCGATCTGTTTCTCGTTGATACAACATCAACCGAAGAGATAACAACTCTCCTAGAATTCTTGGAAGAAGATCAATGGATTGAATACTACACGCCTGAAACTATGGAGTTCAGTGCTAATAGTGTGACCGGTCTCTTCTTGGCTGGATTAGAGGGTCTCACAATGATCAGTTTCATCGCCTGTGCAGGAATGGGCATCGCTTCGATTGTATTATTCCTGGGCTCAGCGGTCCTTGAACGAGAGCCAGAATATGCACTATTTCGTGCGGTTGGTGGTACAAAACGACAGGTGATATCTCTAGTATTTGGTGAGTTTGCCGGTAGTGTGATGGCAGCTGTTGTCATGAGCTTGGGTCTGGGGCTACTATTTGGTTACTCGATGACATTGCTCACCTTTGGAATCTCGTCAGTGTGGCCAATACTTCCAAGGTTGTTCACCTACCCTCTATCAGTCATGCTTCTGACTGTGGTTGTAGAGTGTGTAGTTATGATTGCTGCGTGTTACTTCCCAGCACGTAGAGCAGGGAATACTGACCCTGCAGAAGTTCTCAGAAATATGTGAGGTAGTAATAATGAATTCATCAATGGAAATAGAAGAGGAACTTGACCTATACAGCGAGCTACCTGATGACGTCGTAGTTAGCGTTAATGATTGTTACAAGATCTACAAGGCTCAGGAGCTCGAAGTCGTTGCGCTCAGTGGAGTATCACTTCAAATCCTCGAAGGAAAGATCATGGCTGTTGTAGGACCCAGTGGCTCTGGAAAAACCACTTTGATTAACGTCATTGGTGGCATTACTAAGGCCACAGTGGGTAAGGTCTTCTGGGCAAACCTGAAGACCGACATTACGAAGTTGAATGAGAGGGTTCTGACCGAGGCAAGACGCAACTTCATAGGATTCCACTTCCAGCTCAATAATCTACTACCTCATCTCAATGCTTGGCAGAACATCGAGCTGGCTGCAAGAATCGCTGGAGTACCACGAAGGATCAGGAAGGAGCGGGTCGACAAACTCATCAAGATGGTGGGTCTCGAGGAGCGCAAGCGGAACAGTGCAACCACATTGAGCGGTGGAGAGAAGTCACGGGTCGCGATTGCGAGTGCTCTTGTAAACCTCATCGACACCGAGGGGAAGGGGCTGGTTTTGTGTGACGAGCCGACTGGCGACCTAGATCCTGAGACTGGTGAGCGAATCTTGGATTTGTTCCAAGAACTTAACGAGACGATTGGTACATCGTTCTTCATAGTGACACACAGTCAGCAAGTGGCATCAAAGGCTGATGTGACAGTGGAACTCCGTGACGGAGTCATCTCAGGATTTCACCAAGCAGGAATCGACTTGGACATGCTTGATGACACACGTATCGTAAGGCTTGACGACAAGCACAGGTTGCCCATGCCTACTGACCTGCTAGACCTTGCAGGTAATCCGAGAGAGTTCAGACTTAGCTATGCTGACGACAGATTCACGCTTGTGCCTCAGACCGGAGAGGTCGTGGATGCAATGCGTCAGAAGAAGACACGTCAATGTAGAGTCTGTGGTCATGAGATACCAGGTGGCAAGTTCATCTGTTCCAACTGTGGAAGTCAAGTCACAGTATAGTTTCAAGGTTGCTAGAGACTCGCTTCTGGCGAGTCGCTCCTCTTGAACAAAGAGACAAGTTGCTCAATAGTGGTCCAGTCCTCCATGTATTTTCGAATCATACGACGTTCTCTCTTTAGATTCTTGATACCACTGAGCTCGAGCTCCTTCTCGATGAACCTGTAGATCTCCTTCCCCTTTTTATCAAAGTCAGTCAGAACGAGTACCTTTCCTTCTTTACCAGATTCTGCTACGATCTTCTCCATCAGTTTGTACCGAGGCAATTGGGTCTGGGTTTTTATTATCGGGGCCTCAAGACCTAGATTCCTGAGGACTGTGACATCCCTTTTTCCTTCAACAACTACGAG
>DXJI01000002.1 GCA_019057595.1 Candidatus Thorarchaeota archaeon | reverse complement strand
TCTTTGACCATTCTTGCCGTCTCATCATGCTTTACTGACATGATGACCACATCTCCTATTGCTAGTGTGTTTGCAGAGTGTGATTCTTCAGCAGGCAGAGGGATTTTTGTGAAAGGATCTAGGACTGGATGGTCAACATACCTGGGATTGCAGACAATTGTATCTCTTCCAATGTATGTCACATGACTCTTGATGTGCATGATATCTGGATCTTCGATACGGTGGACATAGGTCTCAAGCCAGTGTTCCATCTGTGAAGCTCCATCATGATTGGTTCGCTCTGTTATGCCGCATATCAGTGAGTTTGGAAGATGGATTACATCCCCGCCTTCCAAAGTTCCAGGTTCGTTCACAGATTCAATTTGCTTGAATTCAGAGAGGACCGCTTCTACACCCAAACTCTCCCCTCTTCGACTCTCTCTTGCCATCCTGGTGATAATTGCACGGTTCTCGTGAACCACAACAGTGTCCTCGACAAAACAAGCATCAGGATGATCATCATTCGGATCGAGCTCAATCAGTTCCAAACCAAGATTAGAGAGAGTTCTACGATACATAGTATGTTGCTCTAATGCCAGTTCTAGGTCCAATTTGTGATGAAGCGGATGATCGGAAAGACAGCCCTTGAAGCTGTTGCCGGGTGGTCGAACTATCGCCCGTTTTGTCATTTCTTTTTCCCCTTCTTCTTTGTAGAAAGAAACTGCAGTAGCTCACTCTGTTCAAATGGACCAAGACGCCAACCCCTACCCTCAGTATCCCGTTCGACAACTCTTTCACGTTCCATATTTCGAAGATGATAGAGGACAGTATGAGAGGTCACATGTATTCGGGATGCAATCTCTGAGGTCGAGATCCAAAGTTCCGAGTCTAGGTGCTCAATGATTTGAGTGCGTGAGAACAACCCTCTCCTCACATTGCGTATTCTGTTGAGATATGCGAGACGGTTGATGGACTGCACTTGAATCACAGAGGACATGACACCAGCGGACTAAGTGTCTTCTGGTCAAATCACTTCTTTATTTTCGTCCCAATCAGTTGAAGGAATGCAGCGGGCTCGTTTCCTTCAGAGATAGGTCGTATCCTGTAGTTTGAGTAGGTGTGACTCAGTTTAGCGGCGACTCTTGTCCCCATCAGCTTTTCAAAGAGGTCTGCTTTCTTTCCTCTCCAAAGATACACTGTCTCTGTGTCATGCACAACGAACACGAGGACCTTCTTAGTGTCAATTTGGATGACATCACCCTTGAAATCAACCAGTTTTGCCTGTGAGTCAATCTCGAAAGCTTCAACCATGTTCCTCTTGCCTCAGTCTCAAGAAGTGTGTCTAGAAAGTGATACAGACTCTCTTATGATGTTTTTCAGTGAGTTTCGAGTATCCAACATATCTTAAAATATGCACTCTGA
Source organism: Candidatus Thorarchaeota archaeon (assembly GCA_019057595.1). The sequence goes on along the minus strand of DXJI01000002.1, from coordinate 3,276 downwards.
GAGCTGACACCACTGAAAAGTTGGAGTTATGCATATGTCAGAAGAGAAACCCTCATCGATCAGGTTCATCGACAGAGAGTTGAGAAGAATCGAGATTGATATTAGCGGACTGAATATCTCGTTTCCTTTGAATGCAATTCCAGATCCAGTCTATGAAGCTATCGTCAACACCGTTGAGGGAGCGCGTGACACCAACGAGAAAATTTATCGTCTCTATGATTCAACACTAATGAAACCGACAGTCTCCTCCATGAACTCAACTGGAATATTCCCTGTAAATTCAGCTAAGAAGATCGTTCGACTCACTCTCACTGATGATGCTCTGGAGAAGAAAATTCTTGAGATGGAGGGTGCGGAATTATCATTCCAAGGGAGACAATTTGAGGACACGATGGAAGAGAGAGTCGAACTCTATCAACAAATGATGCTTGATGATAAAGAAATTGATAGATTCCGACTAGGCGCAGTAGAGATGTACGGCGACCAGACCTATCAGAACATACTACGGGATCCTAGAGTATCATTGAATTTCTTCTGGACTCAGGAAGCTGAACCGGAAGCGCAGAGTTTCCAGGTCAATTGCGTTGCAGAGATCATACCTCCAGGAGACCCCTTCTTCAGGTACATGCGCATCATGCGAAGGTTGTTCAGCTCGAGACTTCTCGACCTTCGAGGCACTGAGGACTACATCTGTGCCTACAAGTTTTGGGTATGTGAAGCAAAGGAGAAATCGCTCACAGAGAGAACCGGATACTCACCCATGTGATCAGTAGTTTGTGATTCGTAGAAGTTTCTCAGGTAGTTCGTCAACTGATGCAATGTCCAAGACTACGCCATGTGCCTTCTTTGCTAGACTGTCTGCAGCCTGTGGGTTGTATGAGGACTTAGGAACAAGGATAATCATCTTGATTCCAAGGGGTTTCATCCTCTCTGCGAGTTCCTCACACTCCTGCTGGTCACTCAGAAACATGTCCGTGGAGAACACAAAGATCTTCTCTTTTGCACGAGTGTCTTCAAAGTTCTCAAGAGCCATTCTGATTGAGACTGCTCCTCCCGTGCCTCCACCAGCTCTAGCCTCTAAAAGGTCAGAGGCGACCTTCTCAACGGAAACCGACTTCTCAGCCATCGTTTTGACAACATGTGTATCATGGTCAAAGAGGACTACGCCGAAATCATCCTTCTTCACGCCATACAATCCAGCCATCACTGAGATCGCCAGCATTCCCAGCTTCTCCGCTGAGTCCATTGAACCGCTCTTGTCGAGCGCCCAATAAAATGCCCTATGGCCCTGATAAGTCTCTGTCACAAGAAAGTCTGAGGTCTCAATTATCTTGAAGTTGGTCCGACCTTGTGTTAGAAGGGAGTCGATGGTCTCTTCCAGGTTTATGAGGTCCATGTCATCGCCTATTTTAAACGGACGGACTGTGGTCGACTCCTGAATCCCTCCTAGCATACTGCTTCCCATTGTCTGGCGAGCGTACCTCATTCCAAGGTCGATCAGTAGTCTCTTAGCAATCTCACGAAGCTGCTTCTTGATTTCTTCAGGCAATTGGTCTCGGTAAGCATACCAGATCCGCACAATATTGGTTGCAGGACCTCCTAGGAGACCGCCCATCGCCATTTCAGCTCGATTCTTGTCGAATGGTTGAGCACCACCACCGCTGGGTCCACTGGCTCTACCAGAACCAGAACGCTGCTGACCATAACCTCCAGACGACCCCCCAGTTCCGAGAGCAGCATGAAGATCCTCGTGTCCAATAGCACCCAATGCACTCTGATTCCCTTGTTCTGCAGCTATGTCGGCGAGCTGTCGCATCTGTTGATGAGTCAGGCCTGCAGCGGAAATCAGATTATGTAATCTGTCAAAGTCTTCAAGACCCCCTTGGATAAGCTTCTTGATCACCTCGTAAGAGGGATTCAGCAATTCGAGAATCTCAGCCTCTGTCATTCCAAGTCTCTCACCAGCTTCACGAATGGTATCCTTGGAAGGAACTTGGCCCATCCTAGACAGTTGCTTCACAGTGTTTCGAAGATGTGTCTTAGTGGGAGAGGTCTCGACAGCTGCATCTGAGAGCTTCTGCATTGCTTTCTTCCACTCTTCCTTTGTGTGTGATGTTGGAAGATTGCCGGCCAGCGACATTCCCTGAGCCACTTCCGAGCGTAGAAAGTCTGATGGTGCTGAGCGCGAGTGTGCATCCTGAATTGTCGACTCAGTCTCCTTCTCCAGAAGACTGTCCCAATTCTTGTTGTCTCGTGCTGTATCAGCGAGCTGTCTCATGTCAACATTGTTGTGACCACCATTGTCATGCTCTTCATCATAGGCCTCGAGGAGATCATCCATGATGTCTGTACCAGTATGCTTCTTGATCTTTTCAGCAAAGGCGGCAGCATCACTCAGAGAGTACATCTGTGGCGCACTCTTGATATGGTCATCGATGTTGTCTGGAAGTCGCTTCATATCTGCTGCATAATCAGCTGCTTCACTCAGGTCGTCAAGTTCATCCTGCAGCGTCTGGTCAAGCTGCTCCCGCTTCTTCTTTGTCAGGGTCTCCATCTCTTCGATATGCCGCAGAGCTCTAGCCCCGGTCGAAGTGTCAACTCTCGCCAGGGTTTCAAACTGCTCCATTACATCCTTGTCTTTGCGAAGAGACTTCGCGGCAAGCTGTTCAGCAGCATTCGGGGTCTCACACAAGTCATCCAGCACATCAAGGGTTGGAGAATTTTCAATATCCTTAGAATTGAGAGCACCAGCCTTATCTAAAAGCTGACCTCCTGCAATCTCTTGGAGCTCCTCGTTGCTTGTTATTCCTCGAAGAACGATATCACCGTCTGTCAAGTAGTCTGTCGCAGCCTGATAGAGCTGAGAATCACCGTTCTGCTGAAGGTCTTGGAGATAATCAAAGCCAGCTTTGACCTTTTCCTTCTTGATGACCTTAGCAAGTTCTTGTTCACGTCGTATCTGGTCCATCACTGCCTTCAGTGCATCAGTCTGCTGTTTCACAGAAGCTGCAGCTCTTTCAGCACGTTCTTTGTCGGAAAGTTTGGGACGGACCACTTTTTCGCGACCTAGTAGGATATCCTCTGCAATCTCTCTAGCAATCTCCTGGTCTGGAGGAAAGGTCGAGAATATTGCAGCTTCTAGAAAGTCCTCAAGATTGAGGTCTCCTTTGCGAAAATACCTTGCTGAGAGCAACTGTGGTATCGTCTGAGTTTGACGAATACTAGGTTTCTTAGCAACATCCTTTCGGGCGTGCATTCGTTTCGTAAACTCATGGG
>DXJI01000021.1 GCA_019057595.1 Candidatus Thorarchaeota archaeon | reverse complement strand
TTTCTCCTTGTTTACCATCAGTATTCACCGTCGCGTTCAGAGCGTCACTCTGTGATTGTTTTATAACTGTGTCGTCATAGCTTGGAAAATCCTTTTCTCTCTCGGTGTATGTGCAATTGATGCCTGCGATGTGATTGAAATGAGCAAAAAGAAGGATGATGGTGCAAAGAGCATTCGCCTGAGGATTAAGAAGGAAGTTCTGGATAGAATAGACCAGATTGCAGGTGAGGGTGGCCGTCAGAGATTCATTCATGATGCGATTCTCGGAAGACTAGACGAAGAGCTCTCTCCAGTCGTGTTCGATTTGATCCGGGACATCGATGATCTCAAGGCAAGGGTTGCATTTCTAGAAACATCAACGCCCGTCGGTGTGCAGATAAGCGAGCTGAATAAAGTAGCTCGGAACGAACTGTGTCTCGATGACATCGACCGCAAACTGGTCTCCTTTTTCGTCAGAAACCAAGGAGGGACTACGCCTGAGCTAGCAGAGAGCATCCTTGGAGGACGAAACAAACGCCGAACAATTCTGGATCGAATCGCCAGGCTCAATGTCCGGGCAAAGAAGCTTTATGGAAAAGAACTTCTGGACTATCAGAAGGGGCTCGTTAACGAAAAGCGTGGTGCATGGTGGATCACTAATGTTGACCTAGTGATTCTCTAACCTCTAGGCAAATTTTTATAGAAAACGCGACCGAGTGCCCCTTGGGGCCGTAGTCTAGCCTGGACACATTCCGGTTCTCGGCGTGTGAGGAAAATAAGGCACCAGCCTCCGGAGTTGGTAATCCCCGGTTCGAATCCGGGCGGTCCCGCCATTGTTTTTCACTCGCTCGGAGTTTAAAAGACTCAATCTTGCTGTTTATTGTGAAAGTGAGGTCAATCACATGAGCTATACACGGGGATCCGGTTCATCAGCAGACCGAGTAGTTAGCAGATTCACACGATATCTCAATGGTCCGGTAGGAAAGACGGTTTTGGAGAATCTGGAAGAGGGAGAGAATTTCATTCTACAGACATCAGAGCACACTCTTCGTGTCACAAAGAAGAAGGGTCGTGCAGTCGTCGAGCTTCTCCAGCTGCCGCTTGCTTAGTCATGAAAACAATACCTCTCATTTAAGTGCCTCAATAGCATGAGGCGTCTTGAGGGGTTGCAAGATGGGCAAAGACCAAGATTCCGCAGGCGTCATTAAGAGATTCACCAAGTATCTCAATGGACCGATGGGGAAGACAGTGTTGGACAATCTTGATGAAGGAGAAAGCTTCATTCTACAGACATCTGAACACACTCTTCGCGTTTCTAAGATGAAAGGTAAAGCTGTTGTTGAGACTGTCGCCGGTTTTCTCTGAAGTCAACAGCGAAGACTCTATAAGATGAGCTAGGCCCCCCGATGAACGGGGCCGTAGTCTAGCCTGGCCGTATACCGATTTTTGGTTTACGAGGAAAATAAGGCACCAGCCTGCGGAGTTGGTAATCCCCGGTTCGAATCCGGGCGGTCCCGCCATTCTTTCTCTCGACACGAAGCTTAAATGGGTCTTCAAAATCGACAAACCATAGAGATGCCCTAAACATGCAATTCACTCCACAACGACTCGAAAAGGTTCTCAAGTCCATGCGTAGAGATGACATTGACGCATTGGTCATCACACGTAGACAGGATGTCCAATACTTGACAGGATATCAGTATCGAGGAGTCAGTGTCCCTATTGCGTGTGTCATCACAGAGGGCAATCAACCACAACTTGTCATTCCAGATCTTCAGGAACTTGTCACATCGCGTGATGCGATAATGGGAAAGTTACGACCTTTCAAAGACACTCCTATTGAGGGTTGGTCCCGAACTCGAGGTGATGCTTTCTGGAACCAGATAACCGGAGTGTTACGCGAGCTTGGTCAAATAGGTGGAATGATAGGTCTCCAACACGATTGGCTCTCAGTTAGGGAGTTTGAACGACTCAAACTAGCACTCCCTGAGGCTGGATTCAAAGATTTCTCTCAGGCATTGTGGGAGTTGAGGTTCATCAAGGACGAAGCAGAGATTGATGCAATACTCCAAGCAATTGCAATTGGCGAGATTGGTATCCGCACCGCCCTTGAGATTGTAGCCACTGGCAAGTCTGAGGAAGAAACCTCACTCGAGATTGAGGCTGCAATGCGGAGTGCCGGTGGGCAACTTCATGGAATACGCGCAGCAGTCCTCTCAGGAGAACATGCTCGCCTTCCATTTGTGCAGCCTGGAGCTAATAGAATCAGTCGAGATGACCTCATTGTATTGGACATGACCGTCAGTCACCAGGGGTACTTCTGCGAAGTGGCGCGAACAATCCACCTTGGTCGACCAAGCAAGAGTCAGAGAAAGCTCTACGAGTACGTGGTCAATGCCACTCGGACCATCGAGAAACAGCTAAAACCCAAGGCATCCGTCAAGGATGTATCCGAGAAGATAATGAAAAAGCTCGGGAGAGGATTTCCATCGGACACCCTCGTTCAACCCTTCGGCAACTCCATTGGACTTGATCTCTATGAACCTCCATATCTGACACCCTTCGGGGATAATTCACTTGTTGAGAACATGGTCTTCTCGATACATCCCACAGGATATGTAGAAGGAGTCGGGACTGCAAAGATTGCTGATATTGTCAAGATTACTCCTGACGGGTGCGAGAGTCTTACGACCGTTGCTAGAGAAACAATGTAGTCATGTTGGACTCTGCCATCTTTTGAGCTTGAGAAATACTTGCGTGATTGTGTCTGCCCTGAGAGTGTGTTTTTCAATCTCTTCTCTTGAGATCTCACGAATCTGAGCTGCTGGTGCTCCAGAGCTGAGTGTTCTTGGTGGAATCACAATGTTTGGTGGAACTATACTCCCCGGTGCAAGGGAAACACCCTCACCTAAGGTCGCACCATCGAACACGACGGTCCCTTCTCCAATGTTTACAGCGTCACCAACATACACGCCATGAACGACAGCTGCAGTCGATATGATCACGTTGTTGCCTATGATCGCTGGGTTATCCTCACTGTGTGCGTGGATGACAACACTGTCTTGGACACAGGTGTTCTCTCCAATCCTAACAGAAGCCTGGTCTCCTCGGATGACAGCTCCTGGCCACACATTTGTTCCCGGACCTATCTCTACATCACCCACGATTGTTGCTTGTGGACTTACAAAGGCCTGAGGGTCAATCTTCGGACTCTTATCACCAAAAGGTAGTATTGGCACATCTAGCACCTCTTAATCGTTGTACAATAATCTCCCGTCGCGCAGGAATATAAAACATGATGTGACTTTGTCAAGCGGTGTCCAAGAGAGCACGGACCATGTCATCATAGTGCTCTAAGGGTCTCAGTCCCAACAACCGGTCAATGATCTTGGTTTCACCAGTATCTGGATTGTGCAGGTTATACTTGGCTGGTGCTCCCTCAAAGAATGCAAGGACACACGGTATTGCAAAGATATTGTTCTCCGTGGCGAATCCAATGTGTTTGTTGGTGTTCACCTTGACAATCCTGAGGTCCGCATTGTCAGCATACATCTCTTCTAGGTCTTCCAAAATCGGTGCCAATTCCTTACAGGGTACACAAGTGGGCGCCCAAGCATCGATCAGAAGAAGTCTGGTCTCTTTGATTGCTTGCTCAACTTCTTCTGATGAGATGTCATCGACCATATCTCGTAACCAATTCAATTGGCTATAATTCTTGCTCCTTTTTCTTAGTCAAATGGAGGAAATATGGTGGGGAATAATCCCCATAATAATAACGAATTAAGCTGTCGCAGCTTCTTCAGTAAGAAGATTCTCTGCAATCTGCTCGTAGACCTCTGGTGGCATAACACCGACCAGCTTGTCCATCTTTTTGCCTGCACCGTCGTCAAAGATCACTCTTTTACCCTCAGAGTATACTAGTACACTCGGAACACCAGTGATTTGATTCTCCATGCTGAACTCTCTATTGTGATCAACATCGAGCTTTACTACTTTCAAGCCCTTGGGTGCATACTTGTCATGAAGTTCTTCTAGAATAGGTGTCAATGTACGGCATGGTCCGCACCAAACCGCGTGACAATCAACGAATACAACTTTGTTATCTGAGATGACCTGAGTTAGGTCGTTTGAACTAATGTCGTCCACCATAATGTTACTCTCCCGTTCTGGGTCGGTTGTGCAAACTGAATGCACAATCGTTATAAGCATTGTGCTATTGACCAATCGAATTTCGACTTTGACCAGTGCCAAAATTTGATAAGCGGCCGACAAAGGAGTTCCTGAGCCCTTGGTGAATATCGTGCCCGTCCTCCATTGTCCAACATGTGGATCCCGACTGGACATCAGAAAAGGAGGAGGTATCTGGACAGTTTATTGCAGTACCTGTACAAACGAGGTGTCAGTGGGTGGTCCGAAGACTGACCTTTTCGACGCCTATGAAGCGTACGTGTCCCAGACACAAGCAGGGACAGCTCCGAAGGCCGACTATCGGAAGAAGAAGTACTTGGGATCAGGTGCGGACACACCAAGAGGGAAGAAAAGAAGACTTGCTGAGGCCTCTCGCGTACAATCTGAATCACAAATCGAGCAGCTTGTTCAAGCTGGGGGAGCAGATCTCGACAACCTGTCAGAACCTCTACAGAGACTCCTTTCTCGGGGGCGGGACTATCTGGTCCAGTACAAGCTCATGCCATCCACCGATGCTGAGTATGGGAAGAATGTCACTGACCTCAACATTCCTGCCAGACTCAAGGACTTACTCCAAGATCGTGGTATCTCCAAACTCTACAAGTTTCAGGAAGAGTCCTACACTGCTATCGAGAGTGGCGAGAATGTTGTCATCGCCGCACCGACCGGGCAGGGCAAGACGGAAGGATTCATTCTTCCAATCATCAGGCAGATTCTGTTATCCGTACATGAGTCGTTCGAATATCCCGGCGTAAGAGCTCTGTTGATCTATCCGACTAAGGCTCTGGCTCGAGACCAGTATGACAAGATCAAACTGATGTGTGAGACCTCGAACCTCACAGTAGCCATCTTCGATGGTGATGTGTCACAGAGTGCAAGGCAGAAGATCTATGAACGACCTCCCGATATCCTGCTGACAAATCCTGACATTCTCCATTATCATCTGGGATGGACTCAGTCTAGGTTGGTCCCCATGCTTGATACTGTCCGGTTTGTTGTCTTGGATGAAATCCACCTCTATACTGGTTCAATGGGAGCCAATGTGCATCACATTCTCAAACGGTTGGAACTAGAATGCGGAGAGTACCAGAAAGTCGGTGCATCTGCCACAATCTCAAACCCGAAGGAGTTTGCAGAGATACTGTTCGACTGTGATGTCCGCCTAATTGAGTCTAAGACTGCCAAGAGAGGTCCTGTACATTTTATGATCTACTATCCCGGAGAACGAAGTAAGTATAGCATGATTGTCGATTTGGTGGGTCAACTCCAAAGTGGAAGTTTCAAGACTCTCGTGTTCGGAAACACCCATACAGAGGCTGAGGTTCTGAACCTGCTCATCTCAGAAACTGGTGTACGGTCAATGGTCCATAGAGCCGGACTATCCAAGAAGTATCGTGGAGACGTGGAGGACAAGTTCAGATCCGGAGCCCTACCGGTCATTGTTTCGACACCTACTCTCGAACTGGGGATTGACATTGGTGATTTGAACAGTGTAGTGAGTATGATTGTATCTATCACCCGTCTGACTCAACGAATAGGTCGGGCGGGCCGGAAGGGGCAGGAGAGTGTGGCTATCCTCGCTTTGAGAGAGAAGGATCCAATCTCGTCCTTTTACAGACATCAGCCTGACAAGTACTTCACAGACATCGATGCTGCATATACTGAGCCTGAGAATGAGGTTGTTGGTTACTATCAGTTGATCGCAGCTGCCATGAGTGGCAAACTGAATACGAATGACTTCTCTCGCTATGCTGACATCTTGAAGAAACTTGAGAGTGAGGGTCTGATTGAAGTCCAGCAGGACGGAAAGGTCCGTGTTATTGATTTTGAATCCGCCCGGAAAGCATGGCGTGGGTACAGCATCAGAGGAATTGGTGACACGGTCCAGATCAAGTCCGGAAAGAAGGGTCTTGGAGAAAGATCGATGCCAATGGCTGCGCAGGAACTCCATCCTGGAGCCATCTATCTACACGGTGGGAAAAATTACCTCTCTGTTGATTTCAAATACACCCCTGGACTCGGTCGCGCATCTGTCGCTCCCTTTGCTGACAAGAGTGCTCATACGAAACCCCTGTACTCGACTATGCCGCGAATCATTGACATCGTTGAACGGAGCAAGATACTGGGTCTCAATACCGTGTACTGTATTCTTGAAATGACGCAGACTGTTGAGGGTTATGTGAAGAAGGCGACTCGTACAGGGAAAACCCTCGGTCGGTATCCGCTTACTACTCCTCTAGTTTACAAATATAGGACCCGTGGATTTGCCTTCACTGCACCAGAGCCCACAAAGGCTGTGAATGATTATCTCTCTGGAAATCTTGGTTCATTCAAGGGAGGAAAGATGGGGCCTGCAATGATGTATGGTGGAGCCTTTCACGCTCTGGAACACGTAGTCATTGAATCGAGTGACATGCTGACAGGTGGAGGAGCCAGGGAGATAGGAGGTGTTTCAATGGGTGACTCTGGGATCATTTTTGTCTATGATGGAAGTCCTGGAGGTAATGGTGCATCAAAACTCTTGTTCACGAAACTGGATGAAGCATTCAAGAGGTCCAAGCTCATCCTCGAGAAGTGTGATTGTACGACACTTGATGGGTGCCCACTGTGTACGTACTCGTACAATTGTGGAAATAACAACGCTCCACTGTTCAAGATTGGAGCTTTAGAAAGTATCAAACGTATCCTCGACAAGGTGGAAACCACTGTAGACACTGAGGGTTACACAGGATATGAACCGCTAGTGTGAGGTGAAATGAATTGGCTGAGTTTCGTGTTGGTCGTGGTCATGATGGTCCAGCCCGTGTGGGCGAGTACATCCTGAAAGATACTACCTTTGAGACCCCTCTTCTGACATCTCTCGAAACGAACAGTCCCCTCATGATCAGGTCTGGCACACTGGGAAGGGATGAGGTCTCTGAAGAACCGATGCTTGTATCTCTCCCCTTCATCAGTCAGGTCGATGAGATACAGGTGAATCTACTACGAAAACATGATGCATATCTACTTCCCTCACTGGTTTCCTTTGGTTCTCTCAGTACAGACGCCCCGGAAACGATTCTGGACTATCAGGCCAAAGTGCTAGCAAACCTCAGTTCTCGCATTCAGCCCTCCCATATGATTCTACGAGTTCCTCCAGAGATTTCCCCGGAGTCATTTAGTGATAAGGTCAACCATTTCCTGGAGAACGGGGTCTCTGGTGCAGCCTTTGTGTTCAATGGTCAACTTGGACCTGATGACACTGGTTCGTTCCAACTCCGTAGTCGCCTTCCATTGTCAATGATGGCTGTCGCCCTAGGTCGGATCACGCCGGGAATGGTTCCACTCCTTCACTACTTTGGATTCGATATCATTGACATCAACCATGGATATGAGACTGCTACCCAGAACATTCGCCTCTGGAAGAATGGTTCCGAGAAGATAGAAACTGGAAAGATTCCCAGATATTGTCCATGTCAAGCATGCGTGAACATCGGCGATGAGGCGAAACTGTTTGAGAGTCTCTTGAATCATAACCTTGAGATCTATAGGTCCGTTCTCTCAGAATCAACACATGCGATGCTATCAGGGCGACTGAGATGGTTGATTGAAGGGTCAACTCACAATAATACCGCATTGGCATCATTACTCCGTACCCTTGACAAGAACCTCTACACATTCGCTGAGGAGTTCACACCCACTGTAGGAAGCGGCATACTACCTCTCATTGGACCAGAATCTTACAACTCACCCACAGTACGAAGGTTCAGAGAATTCGTTACTAATCGCTACATTCCACCACCGGGTAAACAGATTGTGCTGCTACTTCCATGTTCAGCAAGAAAGCCCTACTCTGACTCCAAATCTCACAAGAGGATTGCAGAGGTCACGAGTATCGTTCTTGGGGGTATTCAAGCCCGCGTTTCCGAGGCGATACTGACGTCACCCCTTGGACTTGTTCCGAGAGAACTTGAGAGAATCTATCCTGCTGCCCAATACGACATTCCGGTGACTGGCGACTGGGACAGTGAGGAGATTGCGATTGGAGCAAAGGCGCTCTCTACACATCTGAAGAAGTTCGACCAGTCAGCAGTAGTTGTCGCTCATGTGTCCGGTGGCTATCTCGACATTGTCCGAGCCGCTGAATCAGATATAGAACAGAGCATAATCTACACTACTCATGAAGCTCGGGCCACAAGCAGGGAGTCGCTCGAGAACCTTCAGGACACCCTTA
>DXJI01000020.1 GCA_019057595.1 Candidatus Thorarchaeota archaeon | reverse complement strand
GGTCTTTTGTCCACATCTATATAGAGTCCAGTAGGTATCTTTTTCTCTGGTTCTGTATAGAGAGGTGGTGTGAGACCCATGACTGACAGGCTCTTTGGGACTACAGGTGTGAGAAAGGTCTACGGCAAGGAGTTCGACCTAGAGATGGCAATGAACCTAGGAAAGGCTCTGGGAACACATGTAGGAGAGGGAACAGTCCTCATTGCCCGAGACGCTCGAACGACCGGACTGATGGTAGCGGATGCATTGTCTGCAGGAGTCATGTCGACAGGAGTGAATGTAGTAAGGGGAGGGATCATTCCTACACCAACGCTAGCATTTGTCACGATGAAACATGGATTTGATGCAGGGCTCATGGTTACTGCATCTCACAATCCACCGGAGTACACGGGAGTGAAGTTCTGGTCTGGAACAAGTATGGGTTACACTCCGGAGGAAGAGCGAAAGCTAGAGGAAATCTATGAGACCAAGAAGTTCAAGATTGCCAATTGGGACACACTCGGGAAGGAGCGAGTATTGGATAGTTCAGTGGATGACCACATCGAAGCGATTCTCAAGAAGTGTGATGCGGACCTTATTCGTACAAGGTCTTTCAGGGTAATTATCGATCCAGGAAACGGAGCAGCATGTGTACTGACTCCATACCTGATGCAGCAGCTCAATTGCGAAGTAGTCACGATCAACGGGCAGCTCGATGGTCACTTTCCTGGTAGACCCTCGGAGCCAGAAGAGGAGTCCCTTGGAGACTTAATCCAGATGATCAAGAAGACTGGTGCGGCACTTGGGATTGCCCATGATGGTGACTCTGACAGAGTAGTGTTTGTTACAGAAACAGGCGAAGTGATCCGAGGGGACAGGACCATTGCACTCCTTGCACAACAGGCACTGAAGGAATCAAAGGAGAAGACAGTCGTCACCACAGTAGACAGTTCGTTGGTCTTAGATGAAACAGTTGAGAAGGCAGGAGGGAAGACAATTCGGACTCCAGTCGGTGACATTCAAGTGGCCATGAAGGTCGGCGAATCCAATGGTATCATGGGCGGGGAAGCATGCGGGGTCTACATATTTCCAGAAGCACACCTTGCACCAGAACCATTCCTAGCCACGTGTAGGGTCCTAGAACTCATGGCACGGACTGGGAAGACATTTGGTGACCTGATTGCAGAAATTCCTCAATACCCACTCCTCAAGGGCAAGTTGAAGTGTCCAAACGAAAAGAAGCAGTCAGTCATGGATGCATTGGCGACTGCATTGCCAGAGAAGATGAAGGACACCGTGGAAGTTCTTACAGTAGATGGCCTGGGAATCTCATTGAAACAGGGGTGGGTGCTGGTAAGACCGTCAGGAACAGAACCTGTGATCAGAATCACCTGTGAAGGACCTACTGAGGAAATTGTGAAGAAGATTCTAGAAACTGCTGAAGATGTTGTTAAATCCACAATAGCTTCTGCTTAGCTACAGCTGTGCGTCCTGATGCAAACAATGTTTATAGCGGAACCCCTTTCTTTCATCCACAACTAAGGGGTCAATCTAATGTCAGACGAAAAGAAAGAGCTTGAAGCAGCTGTCATGGAAGAATTTGAATGGGCACTGCAGGACCCCAATGAACAGAAAATTCGCCAGCTTGGAGAAGTAGTCAGTATCATCACGACCAAGCTGACCGAAGCCATCACTAATCTCCAAATTTCCGTCATGGATATAGAAAGTAAACTACAGGAAATAGAAGGCAGAATGTCATCGTTCTCAGGAGCAGCTGCAGGAGCAGCAGCATCCCCAGCAGCAGGTGGAGAGCCAATCCCGACAATGGCAAAGGCACCCACTCCCAAACCAGCGGTGGGCGCACCTGGCGGACCCGTGAGTATGATGGGTGAGCTCAAGCAGCTTCTTGCCGCAAGAAGGAAGAAGTCCGGGTAGTATCTCTATATTAGCAAATCCACACTATTTTCTCGATAGAATGGACCAGCATGTTTAGGCAGGGTTATAGAGAATGCTTCAGCCCTCTCACAGCTTGCCTGTACTCCACGTAGACGAGTTCGTGCATCATAGAGCTTTTCGTAGAATGTGTCAGCCTTCTTGACCTGAGACTTGTGTTTCTTGAGTGCCGCTTGTGCTGCGCGATATGAGTCGGTTATGTCAACGTGGACATTGGGTCTCGAAATCAGAGTGTTAATCTCCATATTGTAGATTTTCTCGACTCTATGTGCATCTTCAAAGATAGTGGTGTGTGAAGCCCATTCGACAGCCTCATCGACTAATCGAGCACATTGCTGATGGTTCCGATTGTAGTCGATGGAATGATGCGTTATGATAATCCTCGGTCGGGATTTCAGGATCGCTCCAACAATTTCATTTGTCAAACCCGTGTCAATCGCAAAGTCTTTACGTTCACTGAGAAAGAGATTCCCCACTCCCAGAATACTGCATGCATCCTTTAGTTCCTCATTCCGTTCTTCGTTCCCTGTCATGCAGTGAACATCGACTTGAACTCCCCGTTCGGTGTGCTTTTTGATTGTACCACCTGCACCGATTGTTTCATCGTCTGGATGCGCAACGACTACGAGGATTGTTCCCTCATCCGAACCGCTCATACAGAGTTCTGTCTAACACCATCTAATCAAGGTTTGGCACATCTCATTTGTCCAAACCATTTGCCTTAAAGGGACAGAGAAGAATGAGATGAAGAGAGGAGAAAGGAAGGATGAGAATAGGAGTCAACCTCTACCCCTCAGTCGGTGGTTCTGGGCATTTAGCCACACGTCTTGGTCAGGAACTGGCACGTAGAAAGCACATCATTCATTTCATCACGTATCAGAGACCTTTCTCTCTGATGTGGGAACAAACAACTGGGGTTCATGTTGACCTAGTAGACAGATTTGACTATCCTCTGTTCAAAGCAACTGGTCCTCCCTATGCAATGGCATTGGCTTCGAAGATCATCAAAGCAACCAAAGCCTCCAAGCTCGACCTCATCCATTCACATTATGCAATTCCTCATGCAATGTCAGCCTATATGGCTAGAGAGATAATTGGAGTTCCATATGTTGTCACTCTTCATGGGTCTGATGTTCATACTCTAGGGCTAGATCCCGCATACAAACCAGTTGTGAAACACACTGTTGAAAATGCCAATGCAGTCACAGCAGTTTCTGAATTTCTGAAAAAGAAGGCTCATGAAGAACTTGGAATCGAAAGGGAGATTCAAGTGATTCCAAACTTCATCGATGTCGAGCGGTTCAAACCATTGAGTGGTTTCAGACTTGTCGTTGAGAGCGGGTGTGTAGGACTTCGGACAGATGAGGAAGAGATCAATCCAGAGGAGAAGATACTGCTCCATGCATCGAACTTCCGCGAAGTAAAGCGTGTGGTAAAAATTGTTGAAATCATGAGAATCATTGTGGATCACTTTCCAAAAGTGCGACTGATTATCGCAGGTGATGGTCCTACACGTATCGAGGTTGAACGAAAGATAGAATCTCTTGACCTCTGCAACAACATACACCTACTTGGCGTAAAGAGCAACATGCAGGAGATAATGTGTTCAGCAGACATGTTTCTTCTGAATTCAACACTGGAGGGAATGCCACTCGTTCTGCTTGAAGCAATGTCGTGTAGCCTTCCTGTCGTGACAACTCCTGCTGGAGGGATTCCAGAGCTCGTACGACCAGGAAAGGATGGCGCAGTCACTAAGGGATTCGGGCAGGAAGAATATGCTCAGACCATCATCGAATTATTGGAGAATGACACCAAAAGGAAGAGTCTTGGAAAGGCAGGTAGGAAACGAGTGGAAGATTCGTTCTCGGCACAGAGAATTGTAGAAATGTACGAGAAAGTATTCCAGGATGCAGTCTCATAGTGGAGGAGTGAGATACACAATGAAGCCGAGTGTTTACAATATCTATCTGGAATTCATATGGAAAGGAGAGAATCCAGATTTAGCACAACGACTTTACAATTCCCCACCAATTTCTTTGGATTCGCTTGTTGATAGAACTCCGGCTTTGTTGGATGCATACAAAGACACACTCTGGCACATTCCAGAAAGATCTTCTATTCTCCAGAAGACCTTAACCAAGACCAATAAAGAGCTTGGATCTTTGACCCCCAAAGTGAGTGAAAGCATCAATACAATATCTGATGGAGCTGTTGAATCAGCGCATCAGACAGTTGTAATGGGGGGAGCTGCCTTCATACTGAACAAAGCTATCACTGCTGTTCAAATTGCATCACTCTCAACTGACAAGGGAATTCCCCTCACACCATACTTCTTCGTAGCAGATTACGACATTGTACAACCGGAGCTGACACACATTCGAACCCCAATCATGGGACCAGGAGGTAATCTGGTCAGTTTCCCAATACCGGCAGGGTATGAACACTCTCCTGTCAGTGTATTGCCTTTGCCAGGAACTGATTGGTTGAACAATGTCGAGGAAGATCTACGATCAAGCTACCGACCAATCTTCAAGGTTCTTGAAGGAAGTTCACGACTTCTTTTTGAGGAGCGTCTAGAGCAGACAATTACCACAATAAGACATGCTTTTCTAAATTCAACTACGCTAAGCGATTGGTCTCAGAGAATAATGGCACATCTCTTCAATATAATTGGAGATCTGGGAATACCGATAATTCCATCTTCAAACAAGGAGATTCGAGAGCTCCTCGTTGAGGGCATGGAGTTCATGCTAGCCCGAGAGAACAGAGACCGTTTCCTGAGGACTCATGAAGAGGTCACCGACCTGATTGATGCGAGCGGATACTCAACTAGTATTGGTCGTCGGAATCATCATTACGTTCCCTTCTTCTACGAATGCCCAGAAGCTGGTTGTAACAATAGTAGGACTGAACTTCATTATGAGGAGAGAGGTTCAACTGCACTGCTGTCAGGGAAGTGTCCTACCTGTGCGGAGTCCATTGAAATCGAAACATCAGCAGACAGCCCGTTCCTAGGAGAGATAGCTTCGCAGATTTCACCTCGAGTGGACTCACGACAGGTTATAATCGACACACTAGTTCCAGCAATTGCGCATGTAGGTGGACCCGGAGAAGCTGCTTACTATGCTCAGGTGATTCCTTCAGCAGAAGCGATGTCAATACCATTTCCGATGTTTATCAAATACCCAAGAGTCTACTTCAACACTCCATGGAACGAGGGTCTCGCAAAGAGCCTTGAAGGGCAGACCTTCGAGGTCCTTCATCGAAAGGACATGTTCAGCATCATAGGCAAGATTGCCAGATTCAGGAAGAAACAAAGAAACGACGAGATGAACGAAAAGCTGTACGAACTCGACAGTATGATTCTTGATACTCACTCGAGTCTGAACAGAACTCTCGAGGACATCTCAGCGAAGATCTCTACAGCTTCAGGAGATGAATTGGAGAAACTCCAATTTCTCAAACTTGATCTTGAGAGGTACCTCAGTTGGACCTTTGGTCAATATGCAGAGAACAAGCTCGGTCAAGAATCATCTTGGTCTTGGATTGAATGGGCAATCAACTCCGGTTTCTCAGATCTGTTCGGACCATATGAAAGGGCATATGTTGGACCCATGAAGAATGGTGCTACTACCTTCGTCAACTTCTCGATATGAACTAACCAAGTTCCTTGGTGAGAAGCTCACCTAACCTTGCAATACCTTCTGAGATAATATCAGGCGGAGCGTAGGAGAAACCAAGCCGCATAGTATGGAGTTCAGGAAGACTTGGTCGAACATCTTTGTTGTCCTTAGTGAGTCGATAACCAGTCTGGGGATAAAATGGAGCTCCTGGTACGTAGATGATATCATTTGGAATAGCAACAGTTTCCATGAAGTTGCCTGCATTGAAGTTCTTGTCTTCACTTTGCCACCAGATGAAGAAGCCCCCTGTGGGATCAGTTCGAGTCCCTGATGGGAATGATTCATCGATCGCTTTTGCCATTGCTTCGTAGCGTTCCTGATAAAGAGGAATTCCAACCCTCATAGCTTCGTCAATGTGGTTTTTATAGTACTCGTCAAGGATGCGTTGAACAAGTGTAGTTGTGCAGAGGTCTAGGTATCCCTTGTCTTTGAGAACATTTTCCTTCACATCAGGTGGAAGAACTGAATATCCAACTCTGAGAACAGCTGCCTCTTTACTGCTGGTTCCAAGATAGGCTACGCGGCTGTTCTCTTTGTCAAGGGTCTTAATTGGTTTATGTCGCTCCTTGAACTGAATCTCAGCATAAGCCGAGTCTTCAACAAGGAGGATATCATCGGTCTCTGCAATGTCAAAGAGTGCCTGACGTCTCTTCATTGGAAGAGTGGTCCCTTTGGGATTGTCTGAGTCAGGAACAACATAGATTATGTCTGGAACTTTTCCGAACTTCTTCTTCGACACATTGACAGCGTGTTCTACATCTTCGGGTATTATTCCATCAAGGTCAGTTGGAATCGTAATGACTCTGGCACCAAGCTTTACTGCTGGAACCAGGAATCCGAGATACGCAGGAGAGGGAGTGATTATCACATCGCCAGGATCGATAAGTGTGTCAAGCAGTGCGTAGAGAGCTTGTTGTGAACCGTTTGTTATAGAGACGCAGTCCCATTCCTCTTCACAGTCTATTGGAATTCCTCTGACTCTTTTGAGCCTTTCAGCTAAGGTCTTCAAGAACCATGGCTGACCACCAGTCGGACCATAGTTGAAGTCCTCCAGAGCAAGCTTGGGGTCTTCCTTGTATCTGACACTGAGGTCTGCCATTATATCAGCAAAGATATCGGTGGGCATGATGCCAGGCTTTCCACCAGCAAAGTAGTACGGGACCTTGTATTTCAGAAGAGCCCTTATCTGAGATTCTTCAATAAGACTAGTCCAAGTAGCAAAACTGTAACCATTACTTTCGTTTGCCATATGCACCCGCTCCCGAGAATCCGCACAAAATCCTCATGATTTGAAGCATGCACACTTCTGTACATGATACCAAATGACTGACCTTTATTCTTTTCCACCGTCAGGTTGTTTGGGACGTACGCTTCCGAACCGCATTGTACACATGTGAACGTCTGATGTGTGCATGCGATAAGAAGATCATCGTGTGTCAGCATTGATGGAAGCAGCTGCAGCAGCTGGGTCTGTAGCTTCAACTATGGATCTTGCGGCAATAACAAAATCAGCCCCTGCATCTATAGCAGCTCTAGCGCTACCTCCTTGTGCTCCAACTCCAGGACTGATGATGGGAATCTCAGTTCCAAGAACCTCACGAACCTCAGTGATTTTTTCTGGCTGAGTTGCTCCTACAATCACCCCGTCTGTGTCCCACTTCCTGGCTGTTCTAGCAAAGTGGTGATAGAATGGCTCAGACTTCTTGCCGTCTGGGGAAACATAGAGACCATATCCCTCCTTTGCTCCAGGATGAGACATGTAACAGAGTGTGATTATTCCACGCTTTCGGAGTGTGGCCATCTCAAAGACACTACTGAGACCTCCCTCCATTCCAACAAGGGGGTTGGCAATGAGCGCGTCGAATCCTGCATCAAAATAGTACTTGGCAATGTGTTTGTTCGTGTTTCCAATGTCGTTCAGTTTGATATCGGCAATTGCAGTGACCCCAGCATCATGGATTGCATCAATGATTCTTGGAATTCCTTCAAAGAGACCGACAGGTAAAACCAGATGACGATTAATCTTGTACGCAACAGCACTGTCTGATGTAAGGGAAATGATTCTGAGAGCTTCATCCTCCAAACGTTTTTTCTCAGCCTTAACCGCAGATCCATCTTTCCCAGCCATGTCAGATGTCAGATCAAGACCAATGATCAATTTGCTCTTTCTCACAAAACTCGAAGCTGAAAGTGTTCTCTTATACATGCGAACTCACACCTACTGCATTGGACTTCCCACGCACACCAATGCATTGTATCTCCATGTACTAAGCGTCCAAATAAATCATCGTCATGTCTTGTGTACACTTATATCAGACTCGGGAATACGATTGGTTGGAGACGAGCCATTGAGTCCTGACTGGTTGATGAGCCGGATCACTGTTGTTGTACTTGCGATCATCGGGCCAATCTACTTTGTCCTGTTGATGTTCTTCATTCCACAGATGACGCCATTTGGAGATCCTATGATAGACTGGCTCTTTCACTTTATTGGCGTTCCTATCGTCTTCTCAGCGCCATGGGTAGGACTCATGTACTATCAGAGGTACCGACTCGCAAACACTGTTCACATCATGGACGAGACCATAGCTGGTGTGCCTCTCAGATGGCGAGTCTTCTACGGAGCGAACGCAGCCTTTGTGCTCATGCTATTTGTGCTCCCAATGGCAACTCCTCCTCTGGCAATAATCCTGGGTCTGATTGTTGCAGGGACAGTGTTCTACCGAATAGGTGTCGGAAAGTTCGGAGGAGGAAAAGCCGCCGCGGCGATAGTGGCTCTTGCTGCCATTGCACTTTGTATCCTCCCTGCATTTGTGATGCTTGAGTTCCTACCAAGCTACATACAGGTATGGGACAACATACTCGCAACTTGGGAGAGCTTCTGGCTTAGAGTCGTGTACGGATTTGCACAGTGTCTTGTCAATGCCCTCAGCTTTGGAGCACCAGTCTACTTCATCTATTTTGGTGCTCAGGAGTATGACAAGGGGCTCTATGGTGAGGTCTACACGAAGACACCAACGAAATGGATACGAATCGGAGAGTTCATTCTGTTCGTTGCATTTCTCTATCTGTATCTTCCACCTATCCCGACTCCTCTTGGCACACTCCAGTTCTTGGATCAATCCATCCTCTTCAATCAGTACATCAATTGGGTGTCGCTATCGATTGTAGCTATTATGTATATTGTGAAGTTCGTGCTCAAGGTCCAAAACGATACGACAATTGGGGGCGTCTCGAACATGTTCGTCATAGGACTGTTTCTAGTGGTCGAGTTGTTCTTCAAGACGAATCTACTGCTAATCACTGCAATAATCTGGCTTGCGTTCCTAGTCTATGGAGGACTCACAGCTGTGAGCTATCTTAGGGCGTCTTCTCGTGAAATATATTGAATTAAGTGAATAAGCGAAACTGTTTGACTAAGGACTCCCAGTCCCCGAATCAGGTGTTGTTCATTTGATACAGCTTTGAGTGAACTATCGATTTTAGAACATTGAAGAGAAATCGCAGTAGAAAGGGGCGTCGGATAATGAATGTGATTAAAGTGGGCCACAGGTGCTCAAGCCCTCGAGTTAACACCTTTTCTATCTGTTGCTCTTTTCCTTGAAGAGCATGTAATAGCAAATCTAATTGAGAATCTGGTATGCGTTCCAGAAGACCTTTTCGGAGTAAGATTCGCATTTTGAAATTGGATCGATGGAAGAAGTTCTTTTTAGCTAGCGTATCATATCTGTTAAGCTGTTCTAGAAAGGCATTTGGTTCTGTGGTTTGGGTCAGTGCGGTGTCGATGATAATAGAAGCAAGTTCAGCAGATTTCATAGCTGGTGCCATTCCAAATCCTAGAGTGGGGTCTTGGAATCCTCCTGCTTCTCCAATGAATAGGAGATTTTTATGAACTAGTGTCTGGAATCCTTCTCCACATGTCACCACGCCTGAAAAGAGATTGGTGGGTTTCTTACCTTTGATAATGGACTGAAAGAACTTCAATGTTCGATTGAAATAGCATGCCAAATCTTGTTTCAGGTGCTTAGGGCGAATAGATACGGCCACAGTTGCTTTTCCATCAGGATGCCCAATTATGTAACTATACCCCATTGGGGCGATCTGATGTGACACCACCCCATGAAATTCCAAAGGTTCTACATCTAGAGAGTCCATGACAGCCCCAAGTCCAATCCCCTTGAGTTCCAATATGCTCGCTCCCACTAGTCTTCGTGTATGACTATTTACCCCATCTGCTGCAAGAATACAGCGTGTTCGATATCGTTTGTTGTCCTTTGTTGTGATTTCTTCGATTAGCCTTCCTGATCCAATTTTTTGCACTTCTGATGATGTTTGGATATCCACTCCTTCCTTAAGAGCTGAATCAGCAAGGTAAGTATCAATTGATTTCTCTGAACCTCGGTAGTGTAAGTAGAGTATAGGATTTTCAAATTCGAAAGTAATCGGAGTTTTGTTAGGGGTCCATAGGTGACCTTTTTGTACGGCATATTTCCTTGGAATCTGAATGGGAAGATGAGATATTTCAAAGGCTGGAAACCCTTGCATTTGGAATTCATTGTGAGCCCCGACGGTGTTATTCCTTTCTAAAACTAGTACCTCAAATCCCTTTTTGGCCAGTATAGTAGCAGCGGTCAGTCCTGAAATCCCGCCACCAATTATTGCAACGTCATACAATGGGTTCACAATTAGAACTGTTTGAGTATTTATAAGATGTCTTTCTAGACATTGCCATAGTCACCAAATAGCCTCATCGAGTGTACATGATGTATCGATGTATGTCCTATCAGTCGGAACTGAGTCTAAAGGTCTAATATCTCAAGTTTCCCAGCAAGTCTGATAATGGGCAAATGCACGGTCATTGGTTCTGCACCATCAAGTGACTCAACCCAATCAAGAGTTTCTGCTGGACGAGCCTTGTATGCCAAGAAGCTACCCTCCGGTGGACCATCTCCCTCAGCATGAACCCATAGTGGTAATCCGTAATGTTCAAAGTAACCGTGATTTGATATTAGCGTACCATAGATGTGCTTACCTTCGTGCTCAAAATACAACATACTTGCTGGTCTGTCTCTTTGAGACCATGACACAAGCATCCTAGCAAGATCAGTCATTGTAGCGATTTTGAGATTGACAGGAGGTCTGATATCTTCCCTAGTCATTTTCTTGCACCAAGACGCGTTTTTTCTTAGGGGCTTATAAGCACGAGCATTAAGTGCTAAAATTCCTAGGATGGTAGAACACTACGGATTTTGTCTGCGAGTGCACCAACAATCTTTCTGTTAGCTCCAATAACGACTATAGGAACAGAGATGTTGGACTCGCTTATTCCGACCGTGAACGCAGCTCTCAATCCATTCTTCCTGAAACACACGAATGTGAAATCACCCTCATGGAGGAGTTCATCTAAGACCATTCCTACTGACAAAAGTCCAGAGGTCACATCCTCAATCGCCTCAGTTGCATCTTCTCCCTCTCGTTCGACAAGTAGGGTCTCTCTAGAGTCAGTCTGAGAGGTGAAGAGGAAATCATGAGAGGCACGACTGTAGAGAACCTGTCTTGTGGCGGCTTTCCCCAGCAGAACCTTGGACAGAGGACCAAACCTTCGAATCCGAATCTGGTCAACATCCAGCTCAGTAATTGGAACTCGTTCGATTGTGACCTCTGGTTGTACCTTCTCCTCGACAACAGGAGGTTCTTCCTCCCTCGGAGATGGTTCATCTGTGATATCATACTCCTGCATCTGTTCGGTGAATAGAGTCTTGACATAGTCCTTCATCCACTCATCCAACACCTGCCAGTCCTCTTTACTCAGCTTTAGAGGAGGTCTCGGAACCTCGGGAAGCGCTTCTGCAAACTCATCATAGACCAGCTCCTCCTCAGTAGGAGCAACTTCCTCAGGTTCCTCTTCAATATCCTCAGGAATCAAAAGTCGAACTGCTTCAAACAATCCTGAAAGTCGATCAGTTCCCCCGTGTTGCGAGAGTCGGGGTCTCACCTGCATAATGAAACCACGCTTATTCTCTGTGTTCTGGTCAAAAACAAGAGCAACTCCTCTAGGTAGGCTGCTGATGAACACCTTGTCTTGGAACTGCTTGGGCATTACCGCTGGCGCTCTCTGTTGGAGTGCCCTTATGTCATTGTCATGAGAGAGTGAATGTGAAATGATGATGTCAGCCTGTGAGATTGCATCATCTGAAACTGCAGAAGGTTGCTGTGTACAAAGCACGAGACTGCACCCGAATCGTCTTCCAAGTTTTGCATACCCGATGATAGCATCCTTTGCAGGAGTGTTACCTCCCCTCGGAACCAGAGTGTGTGCCTCATCGATGATCAACCAGGTAGGGGGTAGTTCCTCACGAGCACTCGTGCCCTCATCGGTCCATGCCATTCTGTAGGTGAGGACCTGACGACAGAGCATGTTAGTGAGTATTGCGAGGACAGACTCAGCATCTGAACCCAAGGGTGCGACATCAATAATCGTAATTTGACCAGCCACTGCAAGGTCTTGGGCACTCGTTCCTCCAGGATTGAATACACCCAGTCGGTCAGCCCGTTTCAATCGTTGAATGAGTGCGGTCTTGGTTGCAGGTTTGTAGAGCTCGATGATTGTTGGATTAGTATCGATACATTTGATTATGTCCTTGATACTGAAATCTCGCTTCAGAGCAACTTTCTCACCTGATCCAAGTACGTAGCCTTTTCGTATACTGTCCAAGGTCTCACCAATGAGATTCTCCATGGTAGTACTGAGCGTGCCACCTTTCTCGAGCACGTATCCCCAGTCTGAAACAGTCAATTCTCGTGGACCTATTGATAGGGGGAATAGTCGATTCTTTTTCTTCACCTCATCGGGTAGGCCTACATATGTCCGTCGAGGAATATAGACGGAAACAGGGAATCCTCTAGCTTCCAGACCCCATTTATCCAACAGGTCTGCCTGCTCCTCGTTCGACTCGACCATCTGTCGGAATACATCGACAGTGTCTACAACTACGGCTGCAACCTCAATCTCTCTCCGTTCCATTGCCAAGGCGAGTTCCTCAGCAATGATTCCAAGAGTGTAAGACTTTCCTGAACCTCTCTTTCCTGCCACGAATATCACGTGTGGACTCATCAGGTCTAGGTTGAGCGGCATTCCCATCAGGGTCGTGAGGACATCATCTGAGGTTTCTGATACCCCTCCAATCATTCCTAGACCTCCAGTACTGTACTTTCGGTGGAATGAATCTGAGCGGCCAAGAACTACTCCTACACTGAGGTCAACAAGTAAGTCAAGTGGGTCTCCTACACGCGGGTGATAGGGCAGTGCCTTCTTTGGTAGAAGCTCCACTGGTTTGTCAGCTAGTCTAGCGGCGTCGATTGCATCTTCATCTGGCGTGGATGGTTTTCTCAAGTGAGCACCTCCGGACGACTCCATTTTGACTTCGGATAAAGCTTTGCAGCGCCGCGCGGTTCTATTTATCGTGACTAAGTTTGGTCAGCAACACTCAAAACGTAAGCCCTGCTGTGACTCGCCATGCAAGACCAGATTCAGGATGGTAGTCACGTCTTCATATTCCTCGATGCCAAACGAAATTGGATACGAAAAGTCGTTGCAGGTGAGGAATTCCATTCTAACAAGGGAATCATCAAGTTCGATGATATGATTGGAAAACCATTCGGAATAAGGATTGAGAGTCATTCAGGAATTGTCTTTCAGATCCACAAACCCAGTCCAACTGACATACAGATAGCTATGGGAAGAAACACACAGATCATCTATCCAAAAGATGCTGGAACTATCTTAATCGAGGCAGGAATCTGTGCAGGAGCTCGAGTTGTTGAGTCTGGTACGGGTTCGGGAGCACTGACAGGAATTCTCGCGAGAGCTGTAGGTCCCACTGGGCATGTCTATACTTACGAGATAAGGGAAGACATGTTCAAGGGTGCAAGGAAGAATCTTGAGAAATACGGACTCACTGAGAATGTCACCATGCACAACCAAGACATTCTAGATGGCATCAAGGAACAGGACCTTGATGCAGTAGTTCTCGATCTGGCAACTCCATGGGAACTCACTGATGAAGTGCACAGAGTCCTGAGACCGAGCCACTACATAGCAAGTTATAGTCCGACCATTGAGCAGACAATGAAGACATGTAAGGCACTCTCAGCGGGAGGAAAGTGGGGAATGATCAAGACTCTGGAGGTCTTACAGCGCGAGATCATGGTACGCGAAAACAAGACCAGACCCACAACCTGGATGGTGGCACACACCGGATACATGACCTTCGCACGAACAATGATTCCACCCACCGCATAATCCAATTCTGGTTCAAAGAAATCCTTATATGGATAGGATTAGACGAATAGTTGATTGTTGATTATTGTTGACGGTTGTCGGACACAGTGTCGTATCATCACAAACGCAAATCTTGCAGTAAAAAGACTAGAGAGATTCTAGAAGAAATCCTTCTCATGGAGAAGGCAGAATATAGAATGGTCGAGTTTGCATCCACAGTGGCTGCAACAAAAACGGAAGACCTAGACAACGGCACGACCAATATCCTCCCAGGGGGAAGTGAACCAGACGAGGTTGATTTTGAGGAGTTGGAATCGTACGAACCAACCGATAAGATAGATTGCGAGGCAGCAACTGTCAAGGAATCACTCGAGAAGAAGAAAAAGAAGAGGAACTACATCGAGTTTCGTTCGGATTATGTATCTGCATAATTGGAGGGGTAAGAATGACTGAGGAAAAACAACTGAAGGAACTTCGGAAAGAAGTGCAAGAACTCAGACAGACAGTCTACACACTAAAGGACACCATCGTTGAGCTGACAAGTAGAATCAAGGATAGGTCAGATCTTGGTTCACCCTATGATTCAGGTCAGTACAATGTGTTTGGCTCCGGTAGCACTATCCCTGAGGGAGATATCAGCTGGAACAGACTGGTCAATCTGCTTCATGACGACGATATGGGGCTCACAGCAACAGAACTTTCCGAGAAGTGGGGAAGATCACGTTCGCGAACAAGTGAGGTGCTGAATAAACTCGTTGAAGAGGGTCATCTTGTGAAGGTAAGGGATGGCCGCTTGATAAGATTCAGAACCGCGGATGAATAATTCTCTTAGTACATGTCGTCTGGCGTAAGTACTCTTAAGTGGGAGTTAGACCTCCTCTCACAACGGGTCGCAAACCTTAGGAGTTAGTTCTCGTGAGTAACGTTCTACCTCGCTCAAAGAAGAAAAAAAAGGACACTACAGACAATGATGATACAATTATCTATACAAGTCTCCTCTTCGAGCTGAATATCAAGGCGCAAGATGCGGTGAGGGAGCTCGCGCTTCATGACATAGACGACCGTGAAGGACTAGAGAATATACGCATGAAGATGCATGATGCCTTTACTATCCTTTACAACACATTTGCGGCTTTTAATGAACAGATTATGATTGCAGACTTTGACGTTTCGTACCTAAGGAATAGGATTGGACAGAGTGAGGGCGAGGTGCGTGAGCAACTCGAGGAAGCCCTTGAAGAAATACAAGCGGAGTCCCAGAAGAGCCTAGCAGACGTATGGATGGCACGTGTGATGGCTTGGCTCCATCAGGCTGCCGCCGCCAGTGGCCCATTCGTTGAAGAAGAAGACCAAGAGAAACTGAAGAGTGCATCAAAGCATCTTGCTGCAGTCTACACCATGCTTGAGAAACCATTCTCAGCAATCCCCGCCAAGGTCGATGGAACACTGAAACTTCGACGTGTTGCACTTGGCATTCAAGCATACAACCTTCTCAAAGAGAGTCTCGAGGCAGAGGATGCCGAACTGACATCCATTCTTGGAAAGAACAAGAGCGCAGAGGCAGAGTTCTATGATGAATTCCTCAACGAGCTTGTAGGACAGGAGAGCACTTTCAGACAGGCGTTCAATCCGTTTGACGAACTCCTCTGGAGAGACATCATCAGTTCCTTCATCTTTGAACAGGCGACAGACCTCTATAACGAGGCAATACCGCACTTCAAGAAGAAGCGTGAGCATAAAGAGAAACTCTCCATGATCAAGTCATGGAAGCAAAACACAGCGGGTCTCAGTGAAGTCTATCTTGCCATGACGTACAATGACATTGCAGATGCCCAAATGCGGGCAGGTAACCTAGAGGACGCATCGAAGCTGTATCAGGTCGCATCCGATGCTTTCGGTAGAGCAGAGAAGTGTTTCCGTCAAGTCATAGCACTCCAACCCAATGCGGAACAATCTAGGGTCGACAAAGAACAGAAGAAAGCACAGTCCCTGTTCTGCAGTGTCGAGGCAAATGTCAAGACACTAACTGAATTGATCAAGGTGAACAACAAGACTGAGGCAAACTTGGTCCTGAAGGACATCTTCAAACATCTTGCGAAGGCAGAGAAGCTTGCAAAGACAAGAGAACTGACCAGTGCCATCAAAGAGGAAACAAAGACATACGCATTCGTCAAGGAGCAGCTCAAGAAGAAAAAAGGAAAGTCTGCAGACATCAGCGGACTCATCGATCAGATAGAATTCGCAAAGGACCTGAGGAAGACAGGTCTCATCCAAGATGTGAGCAAATCTTTGGATGAAGCATACCTTGTCATGGCATCCAAACCCGCGGATGCACTTGATGCTATTCGAGAGGGTCTGAACAGTCTTGGCATCCTCCTGAGCCTCGAGGCTGAAGACGAAGAAGTTGGGGAACTACGAAACCGGACCCTTGCACTACTCAACAATGTGAAGTACATGATTCAGTTCCAATTGAGCTCTAAGCTTCAGCAGGGAGTCAAGTTCATCATGTCCCGAATCCTAGAGAACCTTCATGCTGCCGAAGCCGCCTCCTATTACAAAATAATTGGAGAAACGGCACCTGCGGAGGAACTCACGGATCTTGGCAAACTAGCCCTCGCCACAGCATTCGCTTCTGAGGCGCAGGTGTATTCCAGACAGTCTGAGCAATGGGCTTTCAGAGCGCAGGTCGAGCGGGCGAATGCCTTCAGAAAGTTGGAGGACGAGATTGCTATGCTTGAAGAGGACGACCCCATTGAGGATGCACTTGATATTCATAATGGAACCATCAACAAAATCAAGCAGACTGTAGCCTCTTTTGAGGCCGCAGCGAACGAACTGGACAGTGTCGCTGGACCGGACATCCGAGCTAAGAACAATGTTGATGACCAGGTGAAACAGCTACAAGGCGTCGTCATGAAGTTCAAGGGAGACCTCTCACGTATCTTGGGTGCGAAGAATGACTTCCTAGCTGAGGTCATGTTCAAGACTGGAGAGAAATCAAAGGCAAAGATACACTTCTCGGACGCAAATGACCAGCTCCGTGAAGCTGTTGGCAACTACACTGTGGCTGCGCAGGTATTCCAGCAGGTTGGAGATGCACAGGCAGCACAGAATGTAGACTCTCGAGCTAAGACCACAGATCTATTGGCCAGGAACATCTGGGACAACAGACAGAGAATCGACAGAGATCTAGAACCCAGTGAGAA
The DNA here is from genome assembly GCA_019057595.1 of Candidatus Thorarchaeota archaeon. The sequence continues at coordinate 5,901 of DXJI01000020.1, read as the reverse complement.
GGGCGAACCGGAGCTTGTGGCACTCTATCTGGGCACAACCGGGTGAATTTGAAGATCGTGTATAGACCGCGCGCCCACCTTATGCACCAATCAATTGTGATTCACTATAGTTACCTGAAGCCAGGAAACCGTCTTGTCCACCCACAAGATTGTACTATTTAAGGTCATATTGAAAAACAGGTGTGATTAACGATAACTAATCGCAGTCATTTGTCCGCAGGGAGGATACAACACACAGGTTGTCCAGCTACATCCTCGTTCTGAACTCAACTATAACTAACTATGATTAACTGTGATTGAACTACTCACAATTGACTCCGTGGAGACCATCTACACGGACGTACGTCACGACACCGTTGGAATCACAGCTGCTTGCTGAACATCTCTCACGGTATAAAGTCGTTCTACACAGAATGGTTGGAACTCGACACCACCAGCATGATAGAACTTGGAGAACCACTCAACAAAGTGCAGCCTGAGTGTGTGCATGAACGCAAGGAGACCCTCTAGGATACCTACAATGAACGTACCAACGATTGCTCCGAGCAATGGCAAATGTGGAGTGGTTGGTGCCAATGGATCACTCGTATGGACCTCAGGCGGTATGAGCTCCACTCCGAACAAGGATAGTTCGGGGAAAGGTATGTAGATTATGGCAGGTATAAGCGTGAAGAACACTCCACTAAGGATGATGTGTACAGTGTTCAATGCAAAGATACGGGCATAGCTCACAGTGTGACTGATCATACCAATTGCGTACTCGAGGAATAGAACTACTCCGTCCATTCCTCCCTTGAATGAAGCAAGTGCCATGATTACCATTGGAATGATGAAAGCCGCTAGCGAGAACGTCAACGGAGCAATTGGTATTGCAGGATAGACTCCGTTGTTCCCGATCCCATACCCTATGCCAGCAATGGGGACCCAGAGATTGACCTGACCAGTGGCGCTGAACCATTCACCAACGCTGCTGTAGCTGACACCGAAAAGTAGGTTGATGAAACCATAGTAGAGCCATAGGTATGAAACGCCAACAACCAAGCCTGACATCTCACGATGCTTGAATTTGTTGTAGATATTGAGGATTATGCCAATCATGATATGGATGGCACCAATCTCAATTGATAGCTTGAGCATGTGTGTTGCTCTGTATGCATTGGGAATCAGGTGTCCATGGCCATCATCGATGTAATGGGCGAATGTTGGCCAAAGCGGCTCAAATACTGTTTCAGCCCCAAAGAAGCTTCCAAAGAGGAATCCGCCTAACATCGCAAATATTCCCATCATGATTAGACCTTGGGCTCCAGATTGGATATAACCCATAATTGCGCCCCAGTCCTCACCCTTCTTTTTAGCACGAAGTGCTGCAAGTCCAATGAGTAGAAGCAGAAAGCCCTGACCAATGTCAGCGAATACAAGACCGAATATCAATGGAAATGATAGGAACATGAGCTTCGTGGGATCTAAATCATGCCTCGAAGGAATACCGAACGCTTTCACAACGTCCTCTGTTGGTTCCATGACTGAAGGATTTGATATGTAAGTTGGAGCTTCATGCTCAGCAAAGTGTGGTTTGTCGAAAGTCACCTCGAGAGCTGACCCAACTCGAGTACTCAATAAGGACTCAAGCTCTTCCTCCATACCGTCGGGAACCCATCCCCACATTTTGATAGACTGGTCAGTGTAGACGACATAGCTCTTGATGTCTACCCTCTTGCTCTCGATGAGGAGAACTTCCCAAGCAGCCAGGATTCTGGTGCCCCATTCATTCGCGATGTGTTCTTTCCTCAATTGATGTTGCTCGATTTCTTTCTCGAGCTCAGCCATCTTCTCAGTGGCCTCAAGGGCGATCTTTTCAGGCTTGCCTTCATAACCCTCTGGGATTGAGAATGCCTCGAACTGCAAGGCTGAAAGAATCCGTTCAACTGCCTCCTTCATCTCTATTGGTACTGTGAGTACACAGGCACAACCACCCCGTTTCAGGGGCAAGGTACCGATTGTAAAAGCACCTTCTGTGACCTCACCAATACTCCACTCCAGTTCTGATTCCTGACCTGAGGGAATAAGCCCAGCGGTTGTGAATGTGTATTCAGTGGTTCCAATCAGACTTGGATCAATTCCCAGGGGTTCCAAGGACCTGGCAACATCGGCGATCCCTCGTTGACGGTCTAGCTCAAGTTGTGCAATGGTGGATTTCGAGTCGATATCAATGACCTCCTCCTCAACAGAGGTAATGATCTCCGATGCGAGATTCAAAGAGCTCTCGAGGGTCGTGTCATCAATATCAATCAGGACTCCAGTCTTTCGAGTATAGTCGATGTCGAGTGATTCCAACACCCTTGTGAGTCGCTCATGAGCAGAGAACACAGTCTCCTCCTCACGGGTCCGTTTCACGTCAACGATTCCTGCTTGTTTGCGTACGTCGATGAACTCGAAGAGTGAGAAGTCTTCCAAAGCCATCAAGACCTGTCTCTCATTGTCGAGGTGAGAAACCACCTTTGCTACGATCATTTTCTTAGGACTCATCAAGCCCATAGAGGCACCACCATTAACACAAGCAGACTTACTGTTAACTGAGTATGTCCACGGATTTGTGTAAGGAACGCAAGATTCCTATGGTCCAAATAACCTTTCCGAATTGCCTACTCCTTAGTTTTTGAAAAGTCAACGTTTATCTAGGAGAGTTATTTGTCGTGCAATACTACCCAAAACAGAGGAATGCCGATGAGTTCAGCCCATGATGAGATTGACCAGATTCATGAAGCCGAGAATGCAGCTCGGGAGCGGATTGAGAAAGCTGAGAAGAAAGCCCGAAAGATCCACGAAGATGCCGACGAAGAGTCAAAGATGGTTATTGAAACCGCTGAGCGTGAGGCCAAGGATAGCGCGACCAGAATGCTTTCAGAGATAGAGAGCAAGAAGGCCGAGATTGAATCCTCAGTGTTTAAGGACACGGAAGAGATGATCAAGCAGATTCAGTCCTCCGCAAAGAAGAAGAGAGATGACGCCTATCAGTCCATCTTGAAGATGCTATTGGGGGAGGAATAGACCAATGAGCGGAATCGACAACATCATTGAAATGATCAATGCGAAGACTGCAGAGAAAGAGAAGGAGATACTCGGCGAGGCTGAGACCCTCAAGACTCAGAAACTTAGCGAGGCCAAGAAGAAAGCAAAGGACATTGCTGACGCAATCACTGTAAAAGCAGAAGCTGAATCACAGGCAGAGGTTGGGCGATACGAAGCAAGTGCCAAGCTGAAGGCCAAATATCAGCTCCTTGAAGCAAAAGAAGCACTGATCGAAGAAATTCTCACGTCTGCAAAGAAACACCTTGAAGACTTACCAGGCAAGAAAACCTACACAAAGACCCTTGAGCGTTTTGTAATTGATGCCGCAACTGCCTTGGAGGAATCTGATCTTGACATTGTGCTTCCAAAGGGACATTCTTCACACATCACAGTCAAAGCTGTTGAGGATGCAGTTTCAAAGAGTACAGGAAGGAAAACAAAGTTCAGCGTGTCAAAAGATACAGTACGTGCCACTGGCGGAGCAATAGTTAGAAACAAAGAAAATACCCGGTGGGTCGACAACACATTCGAGGATAGATTCGAACGCCTTGAAAGTGACATTAGAGACAAGATTTCTGAAATCCTCTTCAGTAGTGAAAAGAAAGAGTAGAGCGTGGAGGAAGACCACGTCTACTGTGCTGATCGACTCTTTAACCAATCAGGTTTGGTATGTAACCTACCAGAAGGAATGCAATTACGAATCCGTAAATTGCTACCGCTTCGATGAAAACTACGTACAAAATTGATTTTCCGAAAGTTTCTGGCTTCTCAGTGATTGCACCGAGTGCGGCAGCTGAAGCAGTACCCATTCCGATGGCTGCACCAACACCAGCTAGACCAAGTGCGAGGCCAGCACCAATAGCAAGACCGAGGATAGCCATTCCGGCACCTTCAGTTGTCTGTGCTATAATAAAGCCGGGGCCTGTGGGTGCCCTCGCTGCGATCAAGGCATCGGCCATGGTTAATGCAAGGGTCAGTAGAACTACCCCAAAAAGTAACATGACCAGACTTGTGATTCTATTGTCAAATTTCATGTAATCGTTTCCTCCAATCTCATCAGATTATCGTTATCATTTTTCGTATGTCGTCAGCAGACTCTTTTCTCTCTATTCCCACAGCAATTGACCGGATATTCTTAATCTCGAGATACTTGAGATTGCTGAATCCTGTCAATGTTCCCAAATGGAACGGAAATGCTGTAAGCTGAAGCTTGACACGCTGAGCAATATAGTCTTCGATTGCCAGCTCAACCTGAGAGAGATCATTGTCTTCCTCATAAAGCCGAGCAAGTCTTCCACTGAGGTGGGAGTACCGGGTGGTGTCAAGTTTCGTGAACACCTCTCTCCAGGAACTTGCAGACTTGATGGATTCTGTGAGCTCGCGGGTCAGTTTGAATCGAATCAAAGACTGTTCAACTGCACCACTGTCCAACTGAAGAATCAATGCCCGCAGCACGGTGAGAACGTTCCGTAGAGACACCCTTGTCACGAGAAGGTCCAAGACCCGTCTCTGGTCCTCTTGGGAGAACTCCTTGAGTGCGTTCAGGACTTTCTTTAGATACCATTCCTCGAGTGCAACCTCGAGCGGTGCAGTCGAATCAAACTCCTCGTACTTGGGTAGTTTCGTGAGCAGTGCCACCTTCATGTCTCGGTAAGGAAGCAAATCAATCAGTTTGCTCACTGAACCAGCATCCACTAACAGAGAGAACTGGTCTACCTGAGCGGGATTTAGTGGTACAGCGAATCGAAGTATCTCTTCCCTATCAAGACCTACGTGAACTCCACGGATGATCGATTTGATGCTCTCAGCGAGGAACATCTCAAGGTATGTCTTTGTGAACATCTGAACCTTGCCGGTAATTGACCGAGATAGGTTCGTGCTCACGTCAGCAAAATCCTTTGAGAGAATCAATGCAAGATCCTCAGGTGAGGGTACTGCAGTTGATGATTCCCTGCTGATGACCTGACCGTAGTAGGTACTTGAAAGAATCTTGATGAAATCCTCGTAGCTCTTGCTCTGGAGCATGCTCTCATATGTGCCAACTGAGAGGAACCGAGACTTCATACCTCTGATTCTCGCATTGACAAAGCCATACTCATTCGCAGCGCGGGATGCCATCATGATTTTCTGCCTCTTCTCTATCTGATGAGGACTAGAGAGAGGGCAGTAAGACCCGATATAAGCTTGACGAAGTGTTATGTTCTCAATCTTGTTAGTAGAAGAATTCAAATAACAAGCAACCTACGTCCGAATTGTTGGTCAATATGACAGCGCCCAGTGATGATTATATCAACCTTGGAAGTCTCTTCAGAAGCTCTGCAACTGTTACCTTCGTCCTACAGATCATATCAGTCGTTATTATGATTGGATCTTTAGCGGCCTACACCGTGGGCGATTTATTTCTCGCACTTGGTGAGCAGTTTCAGATTCTTGTACTTCTTATAGCAAGTATCATTTCACTACTGATCTTTCTCGCTGCGATGAGTGTGTTCATTCGTTTCTCAAGACGAATCGGAGATGCTGTCGTAGGACCTGGAATTGAAGAAGTGAGAATGGACACGCCTAGAGTGAAGACTGTGGTTGGCGTATACGCAGTACTAATTGCGTTGATGGGGATCACAGGTATCTATGTATGGTTCCTCATAGACGCGATGTACCTAGACCCGTGGGCTGCAAGTGTGGGTTCACTATCCATGAGAATCTTCGGAATTGCATTGGGAGCGTTCTTTGTCGCCCTCTTGATTCAAATGATCATTGCAGGTGTTGGGAGAAGCGCAACCAAGGTTATCGTTGAAGTCCTTGATGTAGACGATTCAGAGTTCCTTGAGTGAT
>DXJI01000019.1 GCA_019057595.1 Candidatus Thorarchaeota archaeon | reverse complement strand
GAAGAGGTGAACTAATGTCAGCTGTCAAGTATTTCATCAAGCAGAACTCCCGTAAATTGGCGATTGATGAGTTCTTAGCAAACGAACTCAACGCCGCGGGTTATGGTGGCGTGGAGATTCGGAAGATGCCCATGAAGACAGAGGTCGTTATTCACGCCTCTAGACCAGGAGTTGTAATTGGTCGCCGTGGTGCCAAGATCAGGGAACTCACATACATCCTCGAGAACGAGTTTGGAATCGAGAATGTACAGATTGAAGTCAGTGAGATAGAGAACCCCTGGTTGGATGCCGCTGTGATGGCTTCACGGTTAGCCAGACAACTGGAGAGAGGAGTTCGCTTCCGTAGAATGGCCTATTGGATCCTCAGGAGAGTGATGAGGGCAGGGGCCATAGGTTGTGAAATCGTTGTAAAAGGCAAGCTCTCGAGCAGGAGAGCCCGATATCAGAAATTCAAGCAAGGCACAATCGCAAAGACTGGCGAGCCTGCAGACATCTTTGTAGATCATGCAAATGATAGAGCAGTCCTTAAACCTGGTGTGATAGGCATAACAGTGCGAATCATGGGACCTACTGCCAAGCTTCCCGGAGTTATCAATATCAAACCACCAAAACCACGAAAGAAGGAAGAAATCGAACTGGTCAAGAAACCAGAGGATGAGATTCTTGCTGAGGAGAAAGTTGGTGTTGAAGATACACTTGAGGGTATCACTGACATAGACGAGCTTAGAGAACTCGAAGAACTCGATGGTCTTGAGCTCATTGAAGAGCCGATAGAACCGGTTCCAGAAGAGGAACCCAAACCTGAAACCGAAGAGGCACCTCCAGTCGAAGAAAAGAAAGAGGCTGAGGATGAACCCAGTGAACCTGCTGAAGAAGCAATCCTTGAGGATCTAAAGGAACTCGACGAATTGGATGAGGGAGGGACTGAATAGTGTATGAACTGAAGGCAAAAGAACTTCGAAAACTTACCGCAGCTGAGAGACAGAAGAAACTGGAAGAACTCTACGACGAAATGTCATCCATCCGAATCGAGTCAGCCACTGGCGGTGGAACACAGAATCCCTACAAGATTAGAAATGTGAGGAAGGCGATTGCTCGCATTCTGACAATCAACCGAGAAGAGGAGTTGGAGGCATCCGAATGAGAATCGCTCCTCAGAATATTGTAAAGCATGAGCTTGTTGGGTTGTCGACTCACATAGTTGAATCAAGTGACCCCAATCATGTATGTACTAAAGGTACAATCCTTGGAGAAACCAAGGAGATGATCAAGATTGACACAGGGCAAGGGACCAAAGCAGTCCCCAAGAACATCTGTGTCTTCGATATAACACTCCCCGATGGTACAGTCGTGCGCGTAGATGGTGGACTTCTGAGGGGGAGACCAGAGGACAGAATGAAAAAGCGCCTCAACAGGAGCTGGTGATCATGGCTGAAACCAAGAGTAAAGTCCGCAACATTGGCATCCCCAATGTGGACCCCCCAGAAAAGACATGCGACGACATCAACTGCCCATTTCACGGAAATCTTTCCGTCAGAAGCAAGGTCAGAGAAGGTATCGTCACAAGCACACGGATGTACAAGACAATCGTGTTTCAGACAGACTATCTGAGTCTAATCAAGAAGTATTCTCGATATGAACGTCGACGATCAAGAAAACTTGCACACTTGCCTCCTTGTATTGAGGTGAAGGTTGGCGACACTGTGAAAGTAGTCGAATGCAGACCATTGAGCAAAAACGTTTCAGCTGTAGTCGTATCAGTAATCCCAGCTGATGTAGGAACTGAGGAGGAGTAGTCAATGTCAAGGAAGGTTGGAAGAGGAATTAGAAAGTTCATCCCTCGAATCGCTCGAGGCCTCCCGATAGGTGCCAAGATTTTGTGTGCTGACAACTCAGGAGCAAAGGAACTCAGGGTGATCACAGTCTTTGGTTACAAAGGTAAGTTGAGAAAGCTGGGAAAGGCAGGCATCGGCGACATGGTCAATGTGTCAGTCACTAAAGGAAAACAAGAACTTCGTAAACAGGTGCTACAGGCAGTCATAGTACGACAGAGGAAACCATTCCGACGACCCGATGGTACCTGGATGCAGTTCGAGGATAATGCAGCAGTTCTAATCAAGCCAGGAGGCGAGCCTCAGGGTTCTGAACTGAGAGGACCAATGGCAAGAGAAGTGACTCTGAAATGGCCAAGAGTTTCTGCGATTGCTTCAAAGATAGTGTGAGGGTGGGAAATGGTAAAGAAACCAAGTACAAAGTCACCTAGGAAACAGCGACGTCGGATTCGAAACGCTGTCAATCATGAGAAGAAGAAACTGCTCAAGTGCCGACTTGATGAGTTCCTTCAGGAAGAGTATGGACTTCGCTCACTAGTTATCAAGAAAGGCGACCTCGTGAAAATCATGAGAGGTCAATTTCGAGACACTGAGGGAAAGGTCACTACGGTGAGCTACAGGAATGTTCGTGTATTCCTAGATAATGCCACAATTACCAAGGCAGATGGCAAGGAGACTGCAGTTCCTATTCATCCATCAAACCTCATGCTCGTGAAACTGGAACTGGATGATGAAAGAAAGCAGCTCATCGAGAGCAAGGTAATGAAAATCACGGAGAGTGACGAGTAATGGCAAGAAGAGGTCAGAAAAGACATCTAAAACGGCTTCCCGCGCCAAGACACTGGCCAATCAAGAGGAAAGAAGCGAAGTTCACCACTCGAGTAATTCCTGGACCACATCCAAAGGAGCAGAGTCTGACACTTGCTCTGGTTCTCCGAGAGATTCTCGGATATGCAGAGAACATGCGTGAGGTGAAAGCAATTCTCTCAACTGGTCAGATCATGGTCGATGGTGAAATTAGAAAGAATCCTCGATTTCCGGTAGGCCTCATGGATGTGATTGAGATAACACCATCTGGTGAGCGTTTCAGGCTCTTACCGAAAAAGAGAGGCGGGCTGCGGCTAGTAAGTGTTGATGAGGCAGAGGCAGGATTCAAACTATGCAGGATTGAAAACAAGTCCATGGTCAAGGGCGGCAAGGTCCAACTTGGTCTTCATGACGGTCGAACCATCTTACTTGCAGAAGCTGAGAAAGCTTCAGAGTACAGTACTCTTGATACTCTCAAAATTGGAATACCCCAACAGAAGTTGATGAAGTCTATCAACCTTGACAAAGGAGCTTACGCCATTGTCACCAGAGGAAAGAACATTGGTATTGAAGGTAAGATTTTGGAGGTCCAGAAACGGATTGGTACGAACGCTAGCACAGTGACAATTCAAGATCCCGAAGGAACCAGATTCCAGACTGCTCTAGATTATGTGTTTGTGGTTGGAAAGAGCAAGTCAGAGGTCACTCTTGAAGCAGGAGGTAATCCCGAGTGAGCGTCGAGAATGACCAGATCAATGAAGAAGTCTTCAAAGAAGACTGGAAAACCTTTCCAATGAGAGAGCCCTTCATATCCAAAGTTGTTGTCGATATGTGTACTGGCGGTGGAGAAGCACTAGGTAGGGCAACAACCATTCTCGAGGGTCTCAGTGGACAGACCCCGACTCAGTCAAGGGCTCGTCAGACAGTCCGAGACTTTGGAATTCGTCGGAGAGAACCCATTGCGGTCCGAGTGACTCTCAGGCACAAGAAGGCGGAAGAATTTCTCATCAAGGCTCTGAAAGCCAAGGAAGATGTCCTATTGATCAAGAACTGGGACCTCGATGGTAACTTTGCATTTGGAATTGCAGAGCATATCAACATTCCAGATGTAAAGTACGATCCCCAGCTTGGTATCCAAGGAATGAACATCACAGTGTGTGTCGAGCGTCCTGGATTCAGGGTAAAGAGACGACGGAGAAGGAAGACGAAAGTACCATACAGGCATCGCCTGACTCCAGAGGAGAGCATGGTCTTCGTCAAGAACAAGTTCGGTATTGAGATACTCGAAAAGGAGCGTGAACGGACATACCTGTTCTGAGGTGAGCTATGATGAGTCTAAAGAAAGAACGTCCCAAACGTAAGAAAATGGGCAAGGGGAGCAGAACATGCGTCCGCTGCGGCACACATCAGGCAATCATCAGATCATACGGATTGAACATGTGCCGACGCTGTTTCAGAGAAACAGCGGTGAAGCTCGGGTTCCGAAAATACCAGTAAGGAGGCTAAGGAGAAAGTGACACTACTAGACCCATTGGCTGACGCTATGTCAAACATTTACAACAGTGAGATAGTGGGCAAACCCGAGGTGGTTATCGCTCCAGCATCACACTTAATCGAGAAGGTACTGCAGGTGATGCAGTCGAAGGGGTACATCGGAGAGTTCGAACGGATTGACGATGGAAAAGCAGGCCGCTTCCGCATCCAGCTAATGGGGCGGACTAACAAGTGCGGTGTTATCAAACCCAGGTTCCCAGTCCGACGTGATGGCTTCGAGAAATTTGAGAAACGATTCTTACCAGCCTACAACTATGGAATCCTGATTGTCACAACACCAGAGGGTGTTATGACTCATCAAGACGCCAAGACTCGTGGGATTGGTGGAAGATTACTAGCATATGTGTACTAAGGAGATCTGACAGATGACTGAAGATGCAATCTACGAACAACGGATTGAGATTCCGAGTGAGTGTCAGGTTTCCCTAGAAGAAAAGACAGTCACAGTCAACGGTCCTAAGGGCTCATTGACTCGGACGTTCCCTGAACCTCAGACCAAGATCAAGATTGAGGGGACTGAGCTCATAGCAACCACGCATATCAATCGGAAAAGGTCCCGAGCGCTGGTCGGTACAGTCGTGGCTCATGTTCGGAACATGCTCACCGGTGTGCAGCACGGTTACGAATACGAGTTGAAGATAGTATACAGTCACTTCCCAATCACTGTGGAAGTGCAAGACAAGACTGTGATCATCAAGAACTTCATCGGAGAGAGAGGTGTACGGAAAGCCCGCCTGATTGGCGATGTGCAGGTCAGGACCACAGAAGATGAAGTGTTCATCACTGGGATCGATATAGAACATGTATCACAGAGTGCAGCCAACATCCAACAGGCCTGTAAGATCCGTGATAAAGACAGACGAGTCTTCCTCGATGGTATCTATGTGATCAGGAAGAGGAAAGGCGAGGTAGTAAAGGCAATAGTATAGGAGAGGCAATGAGATGTCAAAAAAGCCCGAACTGAAAGACTTGCCCGGTGTGGGACCCAAACTAGAGGAGAAGCTCAGAGCTGCAGGTATCAAGACAGTCCTGAACATGTCCCGTGCACAGGCAGACAAACTCGCCGATAAGGTCGAAGGTCTCAGTGAGAGTGGTGCTGCAAAGCTGATAGAGGCTGCGCAGGGCTTGCTTCCTGATACTGCTCCTGCTAAGAAACCAGCCAAAAAGGCAGAAGCAAAACCAGAGAAGAAGAAGAAAGCCGCTCCAAAGGAGAAGCCAAAGAAGAAGGCGGCTCCCAAGAAGAAGAAGAAAAAGCCCAAGGTGAAAGTTCCTCTCAGGGTTCAGAACACAGACCAACGAATCCTAAGAATTGCTAGACGAAAGAAGAAGCACATGCCTCAGTTCCGTCATGAGCAAGCCCACAGATGGATTCGAGTAAGCGACAGCTGGCGCAAGCTCCGAGGAATCGACAACGCATCTCGTGAGAAGATGAAAGGACGTATCGCCATGGTTTCGTCGGGATATCGAACACCAAAGGCGGTCAGAAATCTACATCCTTCACTCTTTGTTGAGGTGAGAGTCCACACACCATCCGAGATAGAAGATCTCAATCCAGATGTACATGCGGTCCGAATTGCAGCGACTGTAGGTGCCAGAAAGAGACTAGAGATTCTTGCAGCAGCAGATGCAAAACTCCTACGAGTCTTAAATCCTGGTAGGAGTGACGAAATCGATGAGGAAGACCTCTTCACCGATCTTGATCTGGAGGAGGACTAGTAATGAAACTCACCACTCAGAAGAGACTGGCTGCACACGTAATGAAAGTCGGTAAATCAAGAGTTTGGATGGATCCTGATTTCGAAGACGAGATTAGCTTAGCTATCACCAGAGATGATATCAGACGACTTGTGGATGAAGGTGCAATTCAGAAGAAGCCAATCCGTGGCGTCAGTAGAGGACGTGCTCGTCACAAACTGCGTCAGAAAAGAAAAGGTCAGAGGTCAGGACCTGGAACGAAGAAAGGAAAGGCAACATCAAAGCTGAGCAGTAAGGATCGTTGGATGATGAAGATCCGACCTATGCGGAAAGAACTGAAGAAGCTCCGCGAAGATGGGAAGATCACTAGCAGAGTATACAGAGAGCTGTATCTGAAAGCGAAAGGAAACGCATTCCGTAACACTGCGCATCTGAAAACGTACATTGCAGAGAGGAGGCTGTCCAAATAATGGCACAGGGACCGACATACAGAGTAAAGTTCCGACGAAGGAGAGAAGGCAAGACAAACTACTATCGTCGTAGACGTCTGCTTCAATCACGTACTCCAAGACTCGTCGTAAGAAAGACAAACACTGCTACAATAGTGCAGATAATCAATGCTAGCGTCATTGGTGATTCAACGGTAGCCTCTGCAATCTCTACAGAGCTTACTAATCATGGTTGGGTAGCGGGGACTGGAAACATTCCCTCCGCATATTTGACAGGACTCCTAGCGGGTCTTCGAGCAAAGAACCGGGGTGTGAAAAATGCAATCCTTGATGTGGGTCTGAACCCGCCTGTAAAAGGCTCTAGGGTCTATGCAGCACTGAAGGGTGCTGTTGATGCAGGTCTTGAAGTGCCATTCAATCCAGAAGTTATCCCAGATGAATCTCGGATTACTGGAGAACACATTATTGCATCCTATGAGCACTTTGGATCAGATTCCAAAATGTTCAGCAAGCTTGGACAGAAGAAGACAACCATTTCGACCATTCCAAGGAAATTCAAGACTGTCAAGAAGGCACTCGAGGATATTCCTGCAGCTGAGCTGAAGAAGAAGAAGCGAAAGGCACCTGCCAAGGCAAAAGCAAAACCCAAGGCAGAGAAGCCGAAGAAGGAGAAACCAGCCGTCAGACCTCCACGAGCAGTGCCTCGGAAACCTAAGCCGAAGAAGCTCATTGCCAGAGGTAAGGGCAAGAAAGGCCGGAGGGGCAAGGAATAGAGGTGACATGTGATGAGTAGACGACAACAACGAGGAAGAAGGAGACAACCTCGCCAAGACACAAACCCACTGGATGATTGGGTTCCAAAGACAAAGCTAGGAAGGCTAGTGAAAGAGGGACACATCAACTCGATTGATGAGATTCTGCGGAACAACTACAGAATCAGAGAACCTGAGATTGTCGATGCCCTATTTCCCGACCTCAAACAAGAGGTTGTGGATGTCACACTTGTACAGCGTCAGTCTGACAGCGGCCAGCAGAAGAGCTTTAGAATCACTGTTGTGGTTGGAAACGGAGAAGGAATTCTGGGAATCGGAATCGGCAAAGCCCCAGAGTTTGTGCCATCTGTGCGCGCAGCTGAAGCACGAGCAAAGATGAATATCATGGTGTTCCGAAGGGGTTGTGGCTCTTGGGAATGCCGATGTCATGACCCTCACAGCATTCCATTCCAAGTGAATGGGTCATCGGGCTCAGTCAATGTCACTCTGAAACCTGCACCAAAAGGTACAGGACTTGTTACAGCTGACGTTGGTAAGATTGTCCTGAGGATTGCAGGGCTACACGATGTGTGGTCAATCACCAAGGGAAGGTCAAGGACCTCTTCAAACTTTGCGAAGGCTTTCGTGAATGCGTTAGCACAGACCTACAAGATGCTTCCACCACAGGAATGGGGCACAACAGGAGTGGCTGAGACATGAGTGAAACAGAAAAAGTCGTGCTCGCAATCCGAGTGAGAGGCAGGGTCAGAGTCAGACCACAGATAGAGGATACTCTAGACAAGCTTCTACTTGGTCGGCTTCACCAAGCCAGGTTATTCAGAGTCACCTCAAGCCTACAGGGCATGATTACAAAGTCTAAGGACTATATCACTTGGGGAGAACCCTCCGAGGACTTGATTCTTAAACTTCTCACGAAGAGAGGTCGCTTGCCAGGAAACAAGAAACTGACAGATGCTTACGTAAAGAAGAACTCGAAACTTAGCGGCATCAAGGCTCTAGCCAAGGCGATCGCTAGCGGAAAGGCCACTACTGCTGATGTTGAGGGCCTGAAACCAGTCTTCAGACTGACTCCTCCGAGTAGGGGCTACAAGGGTAAGAAGAACCTAGCTGTTGGAATGGGAGGAATCACTGGATATCGAGGGGAAGGAATCAACGCCTTGACCCTACGTATGCTCTGAGGTGAACACAAATGTCTTGGGACAACGATGACGAAACTCGAAGGAACCTCCGGCGCTGGTTCGGCGATTTTGTACCGGAGGAGATGTTTCGTATGATTGAAGAGATGATGCAGAAAATGATGAGCGAGATGAACGAAGGTTCAATGTTTGATAGTGAAACCTTCGAAGAGATGCTCAGAAATCCAGAGGGGACAAGTCCCTTCGTCTTCGGATTCTCGATGAATTTAGGTCCCGATGGTAAACCCATCATCCAACGGTTCGGTAACCCACCAACGGATGATGGAGTAGAACCCTCTTCAACTTTAGAACCTCTTGTCGATGTTGTGGAAGAGGATGACGAAATCATTGTCGTCGCAGAGGTTCCAGGTGTTGAGAGGGATGAGATAAAGGTCAGGATAAAGGGAACTAGCCTAACAATAAAGGCAGAGAATCCCGAACGACCCTATCACAAGGTCATTGAGCTTCCAAGCAAGGTGTTGAAAGAGGAAGCGAAATCGGCCATACGTAACGGCGTGCTGGAGGTACGTCTCAAGAAAGCATAGGATGGAGAGATATCGATGCAGAAACGGAGATCAAAGAAAATCAACAAGATGCGAGGACGTCGTGCAGCAGGTTACGGCTTCAGTGCAGGTCATCGAGCCTCTGGACAGAGAGGTGGAAAGGGAATGGCCGGTTCAAAGAAGCATCATTACATCAAGGTCATGCAGGAGAACCCCCGATACTTTGGAAAGTGGGGATTCAAGAGACCTCAAAAAATGATCGACCACCCTATTGCTGTGAATATCGGAGACATCGATGAAGCCGCAGATAGACTTGTGACTCAAGAACTAGCTACTAAGACCGGAAAACGTTACAATATCGACGTCACAAAGCTCGGTATTGACAGGATTCTTGGGTCTGGAAAAGTCACACGCAAACTCAACCTGACGGGTGTGAAGGCTATCACTCCAAGAGCCAGAGAAAAGGTCACTGGAATTGGAGGAACAATTGACCTCCCTGAGAAGTAGTACAGGTTTCAAACTGACCACTAGCTTTAAAGGTATAGGCCAACTGGACCCCGAAAAGTGCCTGCAGGAGGCAATAAATCTATGACTAGTAGATTCTTGAGAGCATTATCACCGTTTGTGCGGATAATGCCCGAGGTAAAGGCGCCAGACCGAGAGGTAAGCTTTAGAGAAAAATTTGTCTGGACCGCCCTTATTCTAATCATATTCCTCATCATGTCGCACCTACCTCTCTATGGTGTAGACAAGGATGTCGGGACTGACTATCTATGGGCCATGCGAGTCATACTTGCCAGTACTCGTGGAACCCTGATGGAGCTTGGAATAGGACCAATCGTCACTGCAGGTCTGGTCATGCAGCTTCTCTCGGGTTCAAAGATCATCAAAGTAGACTTTGGTGATCCAGAGGACAGAGCCCTCTTCACCGGAGGTCAGAAAGTCATTGCAATGTTTATGACTGCCTTCCAAGCAATCGCATACATCTTGGGCAATGCCTATGGAGCACTTGGACCCACTGAGTCTCTGATTGTTTTCCTCCAGTTGTTCATGTCAGGCGTCATCGTGATTCTGATGGATGAGTTAATCCAGAAGGGCTGGGGTCTTGGTTCTGGTGTATCACTCTTCATCATGACCAACGTTGCAGGCCAGGTAATGTACAACGCACTGAACTTCATTGACATAGAAAGCGCCTCACCAGCAGGATACATGAATGGTGCCGCCAACGAGTTTCCAACAAACCTGCCAAAGGGAATCATCGCAGCTATGATTAGCAACCTACTGAGAGTCTTTGGAATTGGTACAACTCAGGGTGACGTAGTTGATGTAGGATGGTTCGTTGTAAGAAATGGGTATGATCCGAGTATATTATCGCTAATAGTGACGTTTGTCATATTCGGAGCGGTCATATGGATGGAATCGGTCCGAGTTGAGATACCGTTACAGTATGCAAAGTACAGAGGTATGAAAGCTCGATATCCGATCAAACTCCTCTACACTTCAAACATACCTGTTATTCTGGCCCAAGCACTCTATGCTAACATTCTCTTCTTTGGTCAGATACTGTGGGGGTCCCTCAATCCAGATGGGACGAACCCGTTCCTTAGTTGGATTGGCATATTCGAACGAGCTCCTGACGGGCGGATGTTAGCGACGTCAGGATTAGCGAAATATATCACGCCGCCGCAAGGGGTGTTCCGCCTCATAGAGGAGGGTATGGAAGGCTGGGTGCATATTTTCATCTATGCCTCTCTCATGATCCTGCTCTGTTGGGGCTTCTCGAAAATATGGGTGGATATCTCAGGTATTGCTCCTAGAGACGTATCTAGGCAGCTACTCAATTCAGGATACATCGTTCCTGGTTTCAGAACTAGTGAGAAGGTCCTAGAGAGACTCTTGGAGCGTTACATTCCAATTGTTGCAGGACTGGGCGGGTTCCTGATAGGAATACTCGCGGCATCAGCGGACATCATGGGAGCGTTAGCGAGCGGCACGGGGATATTACTCATGGTATCGATCATCAAACAATACTACGAGCAGATAGCCAAAGAACAACTTGCCGGCATGGGCGGCGAAGGTGCAGCCGGGCTACTGGGCATACTATGATGAGTCAGGGGAAGACGCAGGTCTTCCCTTGTCGATTTTCTTGTTTCGTGGTAATTTTCAGAAAAGACAGAGGTAGAAATTTAGCCCGATTGATGGGTCTTTCTTTATAGAGGTTAAATCTCATAAGCCTATTTGAATGAAGATTACATGATATTGATTCGAGGTGAATGTCACTGAGTGATTGGATGAGTAATCTGAAATACGACCCAATTCCCTTGCTTGGATCTGCATCTGATTATGCTCTACGATTACAGGTTTCCCGCGATTTATTTGGAAAGGAACCAGACACTGTAACTCACTTGTGGGAAATGAAACAGGTGAAAAGACTATTCAGAAAACAACAGGAAGATGGTTCTTGGCGCTATCCAAATCCGAAAGAGGATATCAGATCTCTCAAAGGATACAACCAAGTGGAGACCTTCAGAAATCTTGCAATTCTGATTGAGAAGTATCTTCTAAACAGAGAGCATCCAGCAGGTGAGCGTGCGGCTGAGTTTCTATTTGGATGCCAGACTGAAGAGGGTGATTTCCGGGGTGTGTATTGGAATCAATATACTCCCACCTATTCTGCGGCATTCATGGAGCTGCTCATAAAAGCGGGCTATCAGGATGACAATCGTATTAAACTAGGCCTCGAGTGGCTGCTTTCAATTCGTCAAGAGGACGGAGGATGGGTTATTCCTTTCAGGACAGCGAATCTAAGAATCAAAGATGTCATGAATCGTTCAGAACTTGTAGAGCATAATGTAAACAAACCATTCTCACACATGGCGACCGGAGTAGTGCTCCGTGCCTTTGCAGCACATCCAGAGTACCGTAAACGACCAGAGGTGATGAAAGCGGGTGAGCTTCTGGCATCACGTATTTTCAAGGCAGATGCTTACACTGACCGTAAAGCACCGGAATATTGGACAAGGTTCTCGTTTCCGTTCTGGTTTACCGATCTTCTATCCACACTCGACTCACTATCCAAATTGGGTATATCAGTCGATGAACCACAGATTCGTGAGGGAGTGGATTGGTTCATTGAAAATCAGAAAAAACATGGGCTCTGGGACCTCAAATTGGTTCGAGGTGCAAGTGATAAGAGTCAGAACCTCTGGGTCAACCTAGTTATCTGTAGGACGTTGAAAAGACTCCTTGACTAAAAGCAGACTTTATAACAGATACCTCTAACCAGCGCCTAATCTTCGATGGATGGTGTATCCACTCAATGACTGAATCTCGAAATGTCGTGATTGTGACTGGCATCCCTGGTGTTG
>DXJI01000018.1 GCA_019057595.1 Candidatus Thorarchaeota archaeon | reverse complement strand
TTCAGGAACCCTGGGATCAAAGACTTCATGCGTCTACCCCAGGCATATCGCTGCTTGTCACGCCCTTCATCGGCTAACCAACCAAGTCATCCACCACTGACCGTTTAGCGAATCGCAAATCTACTCATGTGTTGACACAGTATTACCTGTTGTCCACAATTGTGAACATGATTATCTCTAATCATGCCAAGGAGTTGTTGTAGTAACTTAAAATCCTATTATTATTTATGATATATATCCTACAATTCATTTTGAATCAGTGTACCTCCATCCTCTGCAGTCCACGCATCAGACTCTCCATGACACATTTCACCGAGTCGTACACGTTGACGGTCCCTCACCGGAAATGGCACCAATCTCATGGCCTGGTTCCGATGAACCTTTGCTCAGTGTTCGAAAACATCTGAACTCTGGACCTAACTTTAGCACATCACTGGTTTAGTGAGCGCTCCGCCAGCCTAATGGGATGGCGATTTAAAGCTTGCTATGCGTCGAGGGTGAAAACCGTCACCGGTGACACCAGAACAGCCTCACGACGTTCACGTCGCATAAGACCTTCTCTTCGACGAGAGCACGTCCTATCCCTCAGAATTCGCGTATAAAGCTTTTGACAGAGGCGTCTTTTTGAGCTCTATTTCAAAGATAGAGCCTTGTCCTGAGCGTCCCTTAGATCTGAGATTCCCTTTGTGGCTATATCGAGCATTTCATTCAGAGCTGACCGGCCAAACGTTGCTCCCTCTGCGGTGCCTTGGACTTCTACGAACTCTTCACCTAGCATTACAATGTTCATGTCAACGTCAGCAGTAGCATCCTCCACATAGCACAAATCCAGAAGAGCCTCTCCATTGATCAGGCCAACACTCACTGCTGCTATATTCCCACTGAGTGGTTTTTCGGAGATTAGATCCATGTCAACCATGTATTCGAGCGCGTCACAGAGCGCTACATAAGCCCCAGTTATTGCTGCAGTCCTTGTGCCACCATCAGCTTGGATGACATCACAGTCTATTCTGATAGTGTTCTCCCCCATCTTATTCATGTCAACAGCAGCCCGGAGAGAGCGACCTATTAGACGCTGGATCTCCTGAGTTCGACCACTGACCTTGTATCGATTTATTCGGTCGTCTGTTGATCGGGGAAGCATCCCGTACTCAGCAGTCACCCATCCCTGACCCTTTCCATTCAACCATCCAGGGACAGCCTCTTCAACTGTAGCTGTGCAGATGACCTTGGTTTCGCCTGTAGAGATCAAGACGGACCCTTCAGGATGTTTGAGGAAGTTACGGACAAACTCTACAGGTCTGAGTTCGTCGTTGGTTCTACCATCGGTTCTTGGCATAGTGATGCATCCGAAAGATGTGGATGAAATCGACTATTAATCAGTGTCGGGACCTGTATGAGATAGCTTTATTGACGTTCCCACCTCTGAGAAGGCCGGGAGACTTTGGAAGAGAACACTAGGAGAGAGTCAGAAGTTGAAAGACCTTCATCGAAGATTTGACACTGCTTTGCGTGACACTGTGAATGAATGGAAGAGTCACGACGAGGTGAAGGGAATTTTTGCATATGGTTCGTTTGTGAGAGGCACGGTAACAACGAACTCCGACTTGGACATTGGTATCATCTGGGGCACAGATGATGCTCCAGTGAGGTTGTTGTCAACACACATGGAAGTACCTGTTGATATGGTCTTCATGACTGTTAGTAATGTTGAAGGCGTATTTGATGGGACTATCAAAGAAGTTACGAAGATTTCCGAAGTCATCAATCGCTTGAGAAACTCTCGTGTGGTTCATGACACTGATGGACTTGTCAAGGTATGGCAGGAGAAGACAGTAAACTACACGTGGTCTGAAGAATCAATCACAGAGGTCAAGAACACAGCCATGGAATATTTGAAGAGAGCAAGGAAATTTGCCGAGGAAGACGAAGGACCGAGTGCAATATTCCAACTAAGAGAGGGTCTCTTCAACCTTGGTCGAGTCATCATTATGATAAACAATATTTTTCATATACTCAAACCTGCTGAGGTGTTGACTGAGGTAAGGATGCTTGACCCAATCACATACTCCCTCTTTCTTAGGGCTTACAAACTCAAGGGTATGAATGAACCAAAGCTCCTGAAGGCACTCGAGGACTTGCGTCAGTGGTTAGAAATTGCAGAGTCAAGAATAGATACTGTATCAGTTGATGAGCAGGCTGTACTTGCTACTGAGCTGCTTTCACAAGCACAGAGAGAATACCAAGGATCTTTGCGTCTGACGTATAATGGGGACTACGAGCTAGCAGTTCTTGAGATGCGGCAAGCAGCTTGTTCTTTGGGACGCGCACTCATCACTCTAAAGGAGTTCTCTAGTTTTGTTGATGGAGCCTTCATGGATCAGCTCGGTGAAAGCGAACCAGTATTCTATGAAGAAATTCTCGTAGAGCATGGAGCCTACGATATTCTTCCAAAAGAGATTACACGAATTATCAGTGAAATAGAATTCATCATCCAGCGTCTCTAGGTTAGATTGATTAGGAGAATTTGGAGATTCTAGAATCAGTGTTACCAATGTCAGATGTCGATATACTGAAGCTTCTAAGTGTCACATTAACGAGAGACAAACAAGACGTACTAGAGGAAGAGCTTCAGAGGTATGGTAAAGCTACCAACTGGACAATTAAACAGATAGTGAAGCAGCAGCACCTCACTTCTACAACTAAAACTGTTGCCGCTCTCCAGGTTTCCTTCTCTGAACAGTTCGATAGACGAGGTAGCTACTTTCGTGATGTCGTGAAGACTGCTCGTGTGGAGATATCAGACCACCGAAAAATGGCGGAAACCATTCGGAGCATGAGGAACAAGACACCCTTCTTCAGACCGGGGAGGATGATTCTCTCCCAGCCCCTCATCAAGTTGAGTGAGAAGGCTGTCACTCTCTCCACTCGTGATGGTAGTATGTTGGCTGTTCCCTTTGACAAGAGAAGTAGGAACCGATTGGTCGAAAAAATCAAAGCGATATTGAGGGGAGACAAACCAGAGCGGATTAACAGAAACTATGGTCGCATTCGAATCACTTGGAATAAAGAAGGCTTTGCAGATATCGATATACGAGCCAAGGTTTCAGACAGTCCAGGACATGATGGACCCTGAGAAATCTGCGGTATAGACGACATCCTCGGTATTCGACCACGTCAATGATGCGATTCCTGTAACGAGTTTTCCAGAAGCAAGCTCTTGACCATCTTCAAGAGACCAGATTCGCAAGGTGCGGTCTGAGCTCCCTGATGCGAGAAACGTTCCAGAGGAGTCCACTGCCATTGTACTCACAATGTCTGTGTGGCCAAGCATCTCGGTCTTGTCTTCGGCGTTCTCTGTATTGATTTTTAATATAGTGCCACCGTTTTGGCCTAGAAACACGTAAGAACCATCAGGAGTGGAGGTCATTGACCTGAGTCGAGGTCCTTTCTTCGTCAGGGTCTTGATGTTTTCATAGGATGACAGATCCCAGAGTTTGCACTCTCCATCATACGATGAGGTCACCATTTTTTTCTCTTCATCATTCAGAATTATACCAGAGATGTCCGACCTGTGAGCTTGGAGGTTTTTAGTGTTCTTCAGACTGCTGATGGAGAAAATTTTGACTTCACCATCACGAGATCCCGAAGCTCCCTTTCCAGACGGGATTGATATTGTCAGAGCCTTGACCTCGGTTGCGTGTTTCAGGATAATCGGCTTTTCTCTGGTCTTCGTGTCCCAGAGTCGTGTGGTCTTGTCCCAGCTACAGGAGATTACTGAAGTTGATTTGCTTGTGAAGGAAACAGCAGCAACTGTTCCCCTGTGGCCTGTGATTCCTCGTTTTGACTTACCAGTTTTTGAATCGATTAGTAGAATCTGGCCATCCATAGTGCCACTGGCAAGCAGACGACCCTTAGGGGCCATTGCGATACTTGTCAGTGGAGAAGGAGCCCCACCAGTTGGTCGAAAGAGGATGTTCTTTTCCAATCTGAATCACCGTAAGACAAGTATCAAATGATGGTCAAGGGAAATCCAGTTTAAAAGTGTGTAACATA
>DXJI01000017.1 GCA_019057595.1 Candidatus Thorarchaeota archaeon | reverse complement strand
CCAGTTCTCCCTTGTTTGCCATGTCAGTTAAATCTCTGCCAAAATGATCCAGTGCTGGTGTTTTATTAGGCTGTTGGGCCGCAGCATCCCGAGAGGGTTGTGAACCTCCCCGCATAATGTTTTCCAGCTCCTGATTTATTGCATACAGATGCATTTGCTATGTTGGATATCAATCGAGTAGAATATCAAGTGAATCTTGAAGTCACGCTCGACTTCAACCCTGTTATGCAGAATGATACCCTGACAATCCATGCGTATCTCTACTTCCCACACAATGGGACTGCATTCTCTAACGCAGACGTGGATATCTACTGGGACAATGGCACACTACACTACCTGGGGACAATCACAACTGATGGAACTGGACAGGGAGATCTACCGTACTCTGAGATGGACTGGGACAAAGTTCGGACAGGAATCCATGTCTATGGTAACTATACAGGAACGATTTTCTATGGTGCAAACGAATCCATTCACCGTATTCTAACCCTCGAACAGTGGTCCACAGCAATATTCGGAGTGAATATACCTGTTACAGTCTACCAACTGACCGAAACTGTTGTTGTGACTGGGAGTCTCTGGTATGATATAGCAGGTCAGCCATATGGTGGAGCAACAGTAGAACTGACTCTGTTTGGAGAAACACAAGAGATTGATGTGACAGACATCTTTGGGGACTTCAGTATTAGTTGGACCATTCCCGCTTCAATTACTCCAGGATTCTATGATATGCTAGTTGAGTATAAGTCACCCTTCCCTTGGATTGCAAACTCTTCAGCAAGCGTTCCACAGATACAAATCATAGCTCCTGGTTATGATTGGCCTTCTTTCAATATCGACCCCACAACTGTATACTTGGATTACACGTTGACGATCTGGGGTACGGTCACTTGGGACAATGGTACGCCCTACGCTAACTCCCCAGTCGACTTCTTCTGGGGCGATCCATTTGGTAGTTGGGATACAATTCGACTTAATGAACTGACAGATGGTGCTGGTAACTTCTACTATGAATACACAGTTCCAGCAGACACTCCACTTGGTGGCAGGCAGGTATGGGCTTACATTGACCCAGCTGGTTATGCCACATCAGGAATTTCGACAGATGATTGGATTGTATGGGTCACTGTCGATATCATAACAGTTGACCTCACAACTGCTGTCGACACGCCGTTAATCTATTTGAATCAGGGTTTCGAGTTCTCTGGGACCCTACAATTCTCAAATGGAACCGCAATGTTTGGGTATGAAGTCGAAATCTGGTGGGATAGCGAACTCATTACAACACTCACAATAAACGATCCAATACTAGGAGCGTTCACCTATGTCCACATTGTACCTTGGTCGTTTGAACCAAAAATGGCGTCTGGATATGCCCTGTTCAGACCCCCCAATGTATCATTTGGTACACTCGACATACTCGTGTTCTTCCCTGATATCACAGTGATGGAATTAGTGGATGTATTCCTTGACCCAGAACCAGTTGACAACACTGTGAGTCGTGGTGACACGTTATTTGTGACTGGTAATGTTGATAATAACGGTGGTTTTGCAGCAGACTCAGTAACAGTTGAAGCATTGTCAGATGGTGGCCCTACTGGCTTTACTGCAATTACCCGGGCTGATGGTACATTCACAATCTCTATTGTGGTACCATTTAGTGCAATGCCTGGTAGTTACAACATCAGCGTTAGAGTTGTGTCGCCATATCACGATATGAGGAACGGACCCATTAACTGGTGGATTGATGTCTACATTGCATCTGAGGTTGATGTAAGTGTAAACCAGGTGTCTGTCCAACCCGGCGAGAGTATCTCCATTACTGTTCAACTCCAGGATGACGAGAATAACCCATTATTTGGAGAAACGGTTTCACTAACTCTAGGTTCGACCTTCCTTACTGATGTTGTCATTCCAGTTGCCGGGAGAACAACAATCTTGGTGGATGTGCCACTGAGCTGGACCGAGGATGGATACTTCATAGTAACTGCAAATTATGTAGGTGGATCATTCATTGACCCTAGCACATTCGAGTCTATTGAGTCAATTCATATCTTCACAGAAGTCACATTCCAAAGAATAACACCAGCTAGGATAGATCCTGGACAACGATTCTCAATCCAGATGTCCCTAGTTGACGGAAGTGATAATCCTATTCTAAACCGAACTGTCCGTTTGACAGTGAATACTACGGACAATTTCCTACTGTCCACTGGTCCCGATGGGTCGATATCGCACCAAATGAGTTCATATCCAGATGGGACCTCACTCACATTCACACTGACTCTGCTCTCAGCAGAGATCGCACCAGTACAATCTGGTGAATTTACAATCAATATTGAAACAACAGGTGGTAATCCATTGCAAGGAACAGAATTACTCGTAGCAGGTATCTTGCTCATAGGTGCAGTAATCGCCGTCTTGGCGTATCTGTATATAGTAAGGGGAATGTTCCGCAGTTCTGCAGGAATCTCGAGAGGGTTTGACATACCCACCAAGTTACGAAACATCAAGAAGCTGGCTGATGCAGGAAAGTACGGTGCCTCAATTACATTGGCGTACCGAACGTTTGAACAGATGTGCGGCTCGAAGATGAGCTCAGAACGCAGTCACAATGAGACTGCTCGAGAGTACTTGGACCGGGTACTTCAAGCAATTCCGCTTGATCTTGCGACTGTTGAACAGTTCGTACAGACGTATGAAGAGGCTCGCTTCTCTCACCACGAGATGACTCGTGAGAGGTATGAAGAGGCTGTCAGAATTTTCACTGATCTATATCCCAGGATTGATTCATCCGCGCCAGTAGAGTAAGAGAACGGAGAGATACTGATGGGTTGGAAAGAGTACGGACAAGTCATTCTATTCATATTGTCATGGATGCCAGTTGCTTTTCTAGCAGTTGGTCCCGTACTTGGTACAACATCACAATACAACTATGATTTCTCAATTTATAACGACGCAGAGTTTGGTCTTAGTCAGTTCTCGTCCAGTATCTCAGACACAGGACGAGAAGTCCTATCAATTCAGGCGAGTATGAGCGTCGCGTCACGATATAATGGCTCAGCAGTAATTGTAATCATGGGCCCCGTGCGAGATTTCAGTCTAGATTCTGCGTTAGTCATATTTACGCATTTAATGGCTGGAGGAAGTGTGCTCATAGCTGATGATTTTGGGTCTGCGAACTCGTCACTAGCGTTATTGAACACCTTCTTGGGAGGACTCACGGGTAGCAACAATAGTGCAGGTCTGCTTACATACTTGGGTGGAGTTCTTTTCGACCTAGACTCTTACGATACCACCAAAGAACCTAGACTTCCCATAATCAGGGACCTCAGGCCAGGAGCCGACGGAGGTGCATTGACTGCGGGAGTGTCTGAAATTCACCTGAACTGGGCTTCAGCTATTAATCCATACAGCCTTCTTGGACAAGCTGGGATTGCCTGGACAACTCCTCGGTCTTGGTGTGAGAAGAACATCAGTGACCCATACCCGAGCCCTGATCCTGATGAATGGAGCGGTAGTCTTCCAATAGCAGGAGCTCTAGACCTGTCTATGGGTGGAGATGCCTCTCTCGGTGGAGGCAGAATAGTAGCACTCAGTGATCCGAGTATCTTCAATAATGACATGTGGGGTCGATGGTCCGGCAATCAGAGGTTTGGAGACAATATCATTGAGTGGCTCACTAATGGTGATACGACTCAAACAGTATTGTTCTGCGAGCAACTTCTTGAGGTTCCTTACTATGAAAGTGAGTTCTTCTTTGGTCTCTATCTAGGCCGAGTTCTCTGGCTGTCCTCATTGCCCTATCTATCAGCAATCTATCCCCTCTTCACCGCACTCGGTATCAGAAAGTACCTGCCTGACATCAAAAAGCCAGAGGTCAAGAGTGTATCAGACGTCTTCCTCCGGAGAGGACAGACGTACTTCAGCGAACGAATGACGTACTATAGGACAGAAGGCAACTATTCCAGAGTCGTAAAAATGCTCTATAGGAGACTGAGACGAGGTCTCCGAAAGGCACAGCAGTGGACAGAATATGATCCCGAGAAAGTATGGGACGTCATGCGATACAAGGACTCTCAAATGAAACAGGAAGAGTTCTTCAGGATTATCAAACGGATTGAGGAAATCTCTTCAAATCCGAATGTCAAGATAAAGGAGAGCGAGATGATGGAGCTCTTCTTCTTCATGCGAAATATCCAATCACATATGGTAGACATAACAACAAGAAAATAGAGGTAGAAAAAAATGACAACAGAAGACGCGAACGACACTGTGATCGTGGACGCCACAGCGACCATGTCAATCGATGAGGTACACAAGATCGCGAGTGATATTATTCGAGAGTGCGGCCGCATTATCGTTGGAAAGGATGATGCTCTTCGAGACGTGCTGATAGCCTTTCTATCCAATGGTCACGTTGTACTAGAGGGTGTGCCTGGTCTGGCGAAGACCTACATGGCTCGGACCTTTGCATCAATCCTCGGTTGTGCTTTCAAACGAATACAGCTCACTGTGGACACACTCCCAGCAGACCTGCTCGGGAGCAACGTATTCAACCAGCGAACAGGTGAGTTCTGGTTCCGAAAAGGTCCAGTTTTCTCAAATCTTGTGCTGGCTGATGAAATTAACAGATGTCCTCCCAAATCACAAAGCGCATTGTTAGAAGTGATGGAAGAGCGACAAGTGTCAATTGAAGGTGTGACAAGAAAGCTTCCAAGACCTTTCTTGATTATTGCCACACAAAACCCTGTGGAACAGGAAGGTACCTATCCGCTTCCTGAAGCACAGCTAGACAGGTTCATGTTCAGATTGATACTCGACTATCCTACTGACTCGGAAGAGGCTGAGGTCATCCGTAGAAAGCATCTGGGAGAAGCAACAGATCTCGGTGTACTAGCTGACCCCTCCACAATGGTGAGAATGCAGAATACCTGCAGAACAATCTTCATTGAAGAGGATGTCATTAACTACATCCGCGACATTGTAGTTCGTACGCGTAACGACCCACAGATTCTGCTTGGAGGTTCTCCAAGAGCATCTCTGATGCTCATGAATGGCTCAAAGACTCGAGCTGCAATGGATGGACGCGACTACGTTGTACCAGAGGATGTTCGCCGCCTTTCGGTACAAGTTCTGAATCATAGACTTATCCTAAAACCAGAGGCTGAGCTTGAAGGACTCACGGTAGAACGTGTTGTTGCCAAGATTCTCGGAGAAGTGGATTGTCCCAAGTAGTCTAGTTAGATGGAGTAGGTACTCAGTGATAACACAGAGAGGCTTCATGGTAGTCTTCTCAGGGGTTTTACTATTAACTAGTGGATTCTCCTTCCAGAACTTCTACCTCGTCCTCCTGGGAGTCTATCTCGTGATTGGTCTAGTCGTCACGTTGCCCCTCTTTGCACTGACTGCTAATCTAGCTGGCATTGAAGTAGATCGTCAAATTGACAAGGTGAAGGTGTTCTCAGGTGATTTCATCCGTGTGAGAGTCACGATTCGCAATACATCTAGGCGTCATTTTGATTTTATTGAAGTCCATGACCAGTATCCGGAGACTTGGATATTGGCCATCGGAGAGAATTTCATGGCCTCACGGATTGAACCTGGAAGCAGTATGACCTTCTCGTACATCCTTCAGGCAAGGATGCGAGGACGCTATTTCCTGGGTCCCACTGAAGTCATCATGCGTGACCGCCTTGGACTTCATTACTACAAACGAATCTTAAAGGAACAGACTGAGGTCCTCGTCTATCCCACTTGGAAAGATGTCCGCCGGTTGGAGGCACTTGGCAAGCAGAGACAGCTCGGTCTCATGTTCGGTGCTCATCGTACAAAGACAATCGGAATGGGTACCGACTTTGCAGGATTCCGTGAATATGTGCCTGGAGATGAATTCAGACTCATTGATTGGAAAGTAAGTGCAAAACGTGGTGACATGGTCATCAAACAGTGGGAGCAGGAAAAGAACGTGCAAGTGATTTGCATGGTGGACAGCAGTGGTAGTATGGGTAATGGATATCCTGAGAATACCAAGCTGGAATATGCCATCAGGGCTGCAGTTCTACTCACTCACATGGGTCTCGAGAGAAAGGACCTTGTTGGTACCTGTGTTTTCAGTGATCTGGTTCATGGATACGTTCCACCTGGAGCAAGACCCAATCATATGTTTGATGTTCTAGAGATTCTTGCAATGGCAGAACCAAAAGGGTGGAGCGACTATGAAACTGCAATCTCATACGTAGTAAACCAGAGCAAGAAGCGTTCACTGGTTATCTGGTTGACTGATCTGGAAGAGAGTCCAGCTCCACTCATAAACGCCATGAAGACCCTTGTAGCCAATGGACACAAGGCCATGGTGATCAGTCCCTTTGGTCCGTGGTTCGAAGCACCAGTAGGTCAGTTTGGACCGGTTGAAAAGGTTCTTTCAGAAGCTGTTTCTGAAGAACTCTGGGAGCGTAGAACTAAGATTGCAAGAGCACTTGCACGTTTTGGAATTGATGTAATCAATGTCGGTCCAGAGGATTTCCTAGCTGTTATCATCCAGACATACGAATCTGCAAAGCAGAGGGGGGTAGCAACATTTTGAAGGTTGTCACCTGGATACTTCGTATCGCATCCATCGCTACTTTTGCAGTAATGGCATATCTTGTCTATGCTATTCTGGATGTCAATGACTTCTGGCACTGGGACGCTCCATACACCTTTGTGGTGACGGTATTCCGTCTTCTATCACTTGTCATATTCTTCTTGACCACTACAATGATCAGCGGTCTGGTGGTTGCATTTGCTGGAGGGGCAATGCCAAGTGACCTCATCGTTGGTCTGTACAACACACTAGTCCTCAGAAGCTGGTACATGCAGCCATACGGTGTGGATGGTCCACTGACAAATGTGATGCAGGTCTGGGCGTCGTTCCAGTCCAATCTGTGGGAAGTACTCTATACTCTATGGGACAACACGTTCCTCTTCTTGTACTTCCTCTTTGCAGGGATTGGAATTGCTCTATTTCTGCAGTCACTCATCCGCATGGAGCACAAGTTTGTTGGTGGTGCATTCCTCTCTATCCAAGGAATTGTAATGGTTGCAGCTTTTCGCGCTCTCATAGTTCCCGACCTGAATCCCTTCCCAGTGGACTTTGTAGCATTCCTTACAATGACGGCTCAAATATTGGCACTTGTTTCATTTGCTTACCTTGAGGTCAGTTACCAAATGATCTATAGCTATTCTGTCGGAAAACCTGTCGAAGACCGCGAAGAGACGCTCAAGAAACAACTACTAGCACTTCGTCAAGCAACGAGAAAACAGGATGCTATTGAACGTGGAGAGAAGGTAAGCACAACAGCCATGAGTCGTACCACGGGTGCTACAGCTTTCTCATTCCTTAGAGAAGCAATCGAGCGCAAGGTAGTGGGAACTCAAGATGCTCTAGAGAGTCTTGATGCAATCTCCGATGTTCGCAGACTTCAGATCTATGTCGATGAGTTGCTCCAAACTGACTCAAGAGCTAGAGATGAACTGACTGCAAAGGCTGCAGCTCCATCATCAACCTACGTCATTGGTTCTACCATCACTGGATCTCTGATCCGGTTCTTAACTGTTGTAGCCATTTCTTTCATCCTCATGAGCCCAGGTGTAGTATCCGCACTCCTCAACCTGCCCATAGGAATCCAGGGTAGTGTCGAGCTCTTCCAACCAGAAATAGTTCTGCTGTTCTTGGTTCCTGTGGTGTTGCTCTTTCCATTCGCAGCAATGGTCATCAGCTGGTTCTCGAAGAGAGAAGTTGTCGAGAAAGAAAAGCTCACGAAGGAAGAGAAAGACGCTGAGAAACAGAGAAAGAAGGACCTGGCTAGAAAGAAACGTGAGGCTGACAAGGCAAGAAGAGCGCGTGCTAAAGCAAGGAAGAAGCGCAAGGGCGATGAAACTGAAGTTGACGAGTGGGACAGAGCTCTAGAAGAGACCTTCAAGCGCTAAATGAACAGAAAGGCACTCAACATGACCCAAATCACAGTCACAACTGCTTCTCCTGCAACAATACCACTCAATATCCGACTAGTGTTACTATACCCTGCGTCATAGACTTCAATCTGCTGCGGTGTGTGGTCAGCAATCTTTACCGAGGGTTGCGGGTCTTGCTTCAGCTTGTAGTTGATATAGCCACCAATCAGAATTGTTACTGATGTTGCTGGAGGAATGAGTACCCCCACTACAAGGCTGATTGGACTGAGCCCACGCTTGTTCAACTCACGACCTGCAAGAAATCCGCAAGTCGCCCAGACAAAGAGATACAGGAACGCAATGATTGGAGATACGCCCTCAAACAGATTCAATCCCGGTAGTTGAAAATTACCTATGTCTGCGAGACTTGTTACTAGGAATCCAAAGAGCTGAGCAGCTGGAGCAGGAAATTCCGTACTTCCAAATCCATAGGTACTAAACAATTGGAACGTGATCAAAGAACCGACTGTCGTACCAAGCATAGCCCCCACGAACACTGCTTTCAGAATATCTCTCCCACGTACACCAGTGAGTCTCCCAAGTTTTAGATGCACTAGTAGTGCAATCGCAGAATCCTGAACCGCTCCCAGCATTCCCATGAACGTAGTGATAGCAGAGAATGTGACCTTGAAGAAGAGAATGGCTGGAATTGCAACTATGTCTGAAATGTATCCTGCAAGCATACCAGTCTCACTGATAGCTCTAGCAGTGAAGTATGCCGAAACCAGAGCAAGTGGAGTACCTAAGATGAACAGGAGCCAGTGAATCTGTAGTGGAGTTCCTGGACTCTGCAAGAATGGAGTCAGGAACCAGAACACGATGATTCCTATCACCATGAATATACCCATTGATACGATTGCAATCCATGGTGGTATATGCCCTCGTCGCGAACGGATGTATTCCCTCGGATTATCAATTATCTCTCGGACCTCTTCCTTGAAGGTTTCAATCGAGAAGAGTTCTTCTCTTACTCTAAGGACTCTGGGTAGTTCCTTCGCCTTGTGCGGAGTTTCAACTATTATAATTCCATCATCATCGGTCTTCTGTACTCTCTCCTCTAATTCTTCAGGTGAGAGGTTCTTCTCTTCCTTACCACTGAGAACATCTCCAAGGACGACTGTGACAAATAGACCCAATGCGAAGTAAAGAATCTCAGGTCTCTTTAGGTGTGTACTATAGTCGACAGCTCCACTGGCACCTTCAATGAATATCCAAATCAGAAGGGAGATCACGCTTCCAATAGCCATGACGACCGCTCGTTTCCATCCCACAAAGAAGCCAATACCCGCTATCATTGGTGAGTTGCTTATACCAATCCAGTCGGGAATTGCACTTGCTGCTGGTATGATGGGAGCCAAGGCTTTTGGAATGGTACTCAATGATACACCTGTAGTCCCTTCAACAATCTTTGATGCACCTACCCACGCACCAGCTGCAGCAAGACCAACACCGACCGACTTTTTCGCCTCAGCATCACCGCCAATCGAGTTTATGCACTCCGCCTGAGGTTGCAGCTGAGGCCAGGCTTCTTTCTCGAAACGGTTTCTGAACGGAGCCAGAAGAATGAGTCCAAAAATGGCGCTAATACCCGTCGTAAATACGATGAAGATTATTGTAATTGTAGGATCATATGCAACGCTAGCTGTGTTGAAAATAGGATTCTCAGTATCAAAAATGGCTATTGCTGGATAGGTGAGTAGTACTCCAATGGCCACCATAGATGAAGAGTTTGCAATTGCCACCACTACCGTATTCTCTTCTCGAGTATATCTTCCATACATGCTCAGAAAGATTGCTCCAAGCATCTCTGCACCCACCAAGAATACAACGCCTAGCTTGAGGGCCAAGTAGATGCCCATGAACGTCATTACAATGCCAACTATAAGCCCGGTCGCCAATGCCCGTTTTGTGAGTGGGAACTTGGGTTCCGCTCTTACGATTCCATAGAGTGCAAGCCCGCCTATGGCCATGACAACAGCTTCAGTGAAGAACGCAAAATATGCACTCAGAAACAGGTATGTGAGCATCAGTGCCGTGATGGCTGCTAGTTCCTTCTTGTCTGGTGGAGGCTTGAAAACTGATAGGTAGAGTAGGGTGATCTCAAGGACCAAAGCAAAGATGACGTCGGGCTGGTTCCACCTACCCTCAGCCATCAGGACGAGTGTATAGAAGATTCCTGCTGAAAAAAGACCTACAAGGAGTGATTTCTTGGGATCTGGTTTGATCTTTACTGTCGTGACGATGTATATCACCAGCCCACCAAAAGTCATAATCGTCATCTCGGAGAATATGCCTACAAGTAGACTCAGAGGCAGATAGATGCCGGTTAGAAGGACAATAATCACTAGTTCTCTCGAGATCATTGGGCGTCGATACAGAGTCAAATAGAGGAGTCCTACGAGAGAAATTAGAGCGATGGTGACATCGATATGGAACAATCTTCCCATAGCCATTAGAAACAGAGAGTAGAGAGCCCCAGCAGAGAATAGACCACTGAGGAGAGCCTTATTCAGGTCCGTTCTGAACATCATTGTGATTGCCAGATACGTCATCACAATGGCAATCGTCACGACGACCATATCAGAGAATATGTACACCACGAAACTGACAGGAACATACACTGCAGCTAAGCAGATGATGATAACAAGTTCTCGGAACTCAGGTGCTGGACCGTACATGGCAAGGTACAGAAACACAAACGACGTCAGGAGTGCAATGATGGCAGCTGGTTCAGCATAACGACCGAGGAGCATAACAATGAGAACATAAGAGATGAATCCTGCAAAGACAAATCCCAGGAATCTTCTAGTTCGGTCCTTCAAGGCTGCTCTCTCCAAGTCAAACGAGGTCTAAGGCTCTTTCCAAGAGTGCCATCAAATCCTGTATATAACTGCCTATGTCACATTTGACAGCCTCTGTTCGATATCTTCAGGGCGCAACCCCTGAACCAAGAGTGTTTTTTCCCTTGACTTGTGACCTGCAACAAGAGTGACACTGCTCGAAGAAACCTCCAGCGCCTTTGCCATTCTCTTGACCAGTTCTGAATTGGCCTTTCCCTCCCTTGCGGGGCTCTTCAGATTTACAACTATGACCTCTGGAGAAATCTCTGCAACAAGACTCTTCTCTCTGGACTTGGGGCGCACGTTGACCTTGAGGATTGTTCCTCTCTCAGTTTCCCAAATCGCAGAAGTCATACTCTCTGGACAACACTTTTCCATATGAGTATACTTGAACTTTGGAGATTGGGGTCATCGAGGATTTGTTTATTTGGAGAGGGTACAGGGAGTTCCTGTTGACCGTAGAAGTACGGGGTGAATTCACATGAGCGATCCTGTAATGGATGCATATACGCTAGCATACAATAGTTCGGGTAATATGGTCCAAGCATTCGGAGTCATTACTGAGGCTGGACAAGTCCTGTGGCAGAGCAACAACTGGGACCTCACTGCTGAGGCTTCAAGTCTGATATCTGCTGTGAAATCGAGAAGCTCTTCTGTCGTGCAGAACACAGTCAAGTATAGCACAATGAGGTCTACCCCTGAGAGTCTGGTGGCTCGCAATGTACAGGGAAGTGGTATCCTCATTCTGACTAAGATTGAGCCAACAAGTGACAGATGGGTTGTGGCTTGGGCTGACGCAAGTGCTCAGCCAGATGGTGTCTACGTAGATGTAGACCGAGCTGCAAAGACCCTACGGGGCAAGATCTAATCGAGAAATCAGGGGGACTTTCTGGGACGAATCCCCCTAGATTACTCTTTTTGAAACTGGAGGTCTTCTTTTGAGTTCAACAATAGGAAACGAATGGACCCAACTTTACGCCAACAATCCCAAAATCCAGGCATTTGCAGTTGCAAAGGAGGAGGCGATTGTCTGGCAGACTGAGAACTGGGATCTTGTGGAAGATGTTGCGGGAATTCTGAAGGCAATCAAAGACGACAAGTCAAAGGTCTCTGTAGGAGGAGTGAAGTACAAGAGGGTTTCATCATCCGAGGACTCCTATCTTGCTACTGCCGATAATGATCAGGGACATCTTCTCTTAGTAGAGATTGATGAGAATGCATGGGCGATTGCTTTTGCAATTCATACTGCAGTACCAGAGATCACAGTCATAGATGTGAAGAAGACTGCAGTTGAACTAAAGGGTCATGTGTGACCTTATTTTTCAGGAAAGAGAATCTCTCTGATTCTGTAGATGATATCCATGTACTCTTTTGATCCTACAGAATAGTAGTCCAATAACATCTCATACATGCTCAGGATCTCTTTGTTTGCAACATCCAGACTGACCATTTCAGCAATCTTGGTTCTCCACTCGTGTTGCATTTTTGCTCTCTTAATACTGAGATCCAAGAGTTCCTCGCGATTCTCTTCCGAGATATCCAGATTGAAGGTTTCTAACATCTTAAACGTGTAACCCTCGAGCTTTTCCCGAATGCGTTTTTCCTCAGTACCCCAAGCACCCTTGGTGAGCATGAACCCTTTCGCAGTCCTTCGATAATAGTCAGTGGTTCGCTTACCTGTTTGGACAGTGCCGTATTTGATGACGTATCCATGTCTTTCCAAAATGGGCAAATGATGGTACACTTGGTTCTTTGTGATCTTTTCACCGTCATAACAGCAGTCTGGTGAATGTTTCACTATCTCGACAACAGACAAAACATTTCGCTTGACCACTTTCTGCCTGATGATTTTATCACCAGTTTCTTCATCAGTTGTTTCTGTGGTGAGTGTATCTTCGACACCTTTTCGTAAAACCTGTAGAATGTTGAATCGAACAAGTTCATCGAGAACTTCTGCCATCTCATCGTCGGTAACAAAAAGAATCTCTCTCTGATCTTTCTTACCCTCATCCGTCAATTCAATTCCCTTGAGGCTGTCCGTGTTTTCCGATGTAATGTTGTCATCGCCCATGTTGCTATTCACCAATGCTTTCGATTCATCAAGCGACTCGGATCAGCCCGGGAATCGTACTCTTCTTGGGGGGTTTTGGATTTTAAAACCCACTAGGAGCGTGTTAAAACGCCCCAAATCTGTTCTATAATCGTATATGACCAAATATAAGTTTGTTGTTCAGACTATTTGTATCATCAAACGTTTGGAAATATGCGTATTTCTAACCAATATGGTATTTTTAGTGTTTTAACACAACAATTATACCACTCGATAGTTTGGAGAGCAAACCTTATATAGAAAAGTGGTGTGTGTATACCTAGTGAAACACGATGGCTCAAACGAAACTTACAACCAACGGGCTTGAGAAGTTGAACAACAAGATGGCGCAGGTTCACACAACCTACGCACTCGGATACGCCTACCAGTACAGGAGGTAAACAAAACATGGCAATAGCAAAGACAACCAAAAGGAAGTTCAAACACAAGAAACGGATCTCTACAGACGCTATCACCCATTCCTACGCATACAGGTAGATTGCAATGACGCCGATCAACGAAAACATTGCATCCGCCCCCCAAAGGGAGAGCCGTTCAGTCGACGCTGACAAGCGTCAAGAACTTACAACTGAAGAAGTGCTCTTGTTGGAGGCAACTTGAGCACTCCACTCTTTTTTGAATTATTACTATCGGTGAATTTTCACCGAGACGCATTAACTACTTTCTGAAGACGACTTGATAGAAGGTTTCGTTCATAATGTATGAAACCTCGACATCTTTTGCTTTCTCAGGGATGTGGGACAATGGAGGTTTGGCCGCAAAGAGAGTATTTGCCTTCATAATGGCCTTCCCTTCTTCAGTTTCCCTTTTATTGGGAGAGAGTCCTTCATCAATTACGATGATCATTCCGCCTGGCTTAGCGATTCGAAGCATCTCATTGAGAGACCCCGGAATGTCTGAGAATGTGTTTATTCCCCCAGAGTGGACTACCATGTCAAACTGGTTTTTCTGAAGGGGGATATTGAAGACGCTCCCGTGTGTAAGACTCACGGAAAGACAAGTCTTCTCGAACTTCTTTTGAGAAACACTGAGCATCCCAGTCGAGAGGTCCATTCCATGCAAGTTGAACCTCCCCATCTGATCCTTGTACTGGTTATTGAGTGCTATGAAGTTGGCTCCTGTACCAATGCTGACATCTATGATGCTGCAAGGCCCTTCTATGGGAATGAACATGTGGAAGCTCTCACGCTCTTTCATCATGTCGATGCCCAACCAGTCATCATATTGCTTGACTAGCTCGTCGTAGTTTTCTGCCATCTCATCATAGTCTGCAATCCACTTGGAGTCTTCCTCACTGATGGGAGGGTGTACGAGTGACGGGATACCTTTGGTGATAGGCCAGACATGCCCCTTCACACAGACAATTTCGCCCTCGATCAGGTTTCCGTTGCTCTGTAGTTTCTTCCCGCATTTGGGACACTTTAGAATCTTGAGATGAGCTTCATCCATCGTTGTACCTCCTGTTTTTCAAATCTTTTTTGGTAAAAAATGAATCGAAATGAATACCGAAGTCGTAGGATATGTTGACCCAAGACATCGATTTTTTGAATCATTCAGTGTCGATGTCTTCTCCCTCGATGATTCTCTCGATTTCATAGAGTCTGCTGATGATTGCCACGCCCTTGTCTGTCAGAGAGAGATACGGCTTGTTGTTCTCTCCGCGCAGATTGTAGACAAGTTCCTCTTTGAGCAGAATTTCACGAATATCCTCAAAGTTATCATCTGATGTCATGTTGGATTTCAGGTCTGTTTCAAACCGGTCTCCCCAGATGAGCTGGAACAGCACCTCCCGAACGTCAGGTCGGACAAGGAATTCTAGAATCATTATATCTGATACTAGAGCGTTCATGATAATGAAGTATTTGATACAAACTAGGTGCTCCCGATGACAGGTTCTTCAACTAGCTTGTTTCTGTGATTTCTGTTGTTTAGCCCAAATAATACAGATGCTAGAAGTGACATCGCCATTGCGAAGAACATGATCGGTGCATATCCTGGCCAAATCGAGTAGATAATCGCCGCAATAATAGGTCCGACAACCCCTGAGAGAGATAGCATTGATACTAAAAGACCTGATGCTGTCGATCGTTCTTTGTTGTTCTCAGTCACATACTTCAATGCGCCAACATAGAGAGTTGCCCATGCAAATCCTAGAAGAACCTGCGATGGAAGAATCTCGAAGATGTTCGTTGCAAAAGGAAACAAAGCAAAGGCAGCAGCTGACATGACCAATCCAATCGTCACCAATCTCTTGCTTTCGATCCTATCAGTCACGGTCATCATGAACAGAACCTGAGCAATCGCATTTGTAGCCTGAACTACTGCAATCATGAATGGGTCGCCTCCTAGATCATAGAGAAACAAGGGCCACAATGTCCAGATTGCAAAAGCACTACTATGACGAATGAATACTGCCAAGTAGATTGAAGCGTTACGTTTGAAGGTTTCAACAGGGAACCATGGGACCTTTACTGATGTTCGTTGAATAGGAGGAAGCGTCAATGCTGAGCCGAATGCGATTATCAAGAAGATTGTGGACATGAGGAATGCATAGTAGATGTTGAACCCAGCTGCGTAACCAGCGAATAGTGTGCCAACGCCCCAACCAGCAGCTCCCCAGGTTGCATATCTGCCCATTTTTATCTTCGACTCATAGGCATATGCTGCGAGAGCCCCTGGGTACATTCCAACACTGAATCCGTTTGCCAGGCGAACAAGTAATAGACTCTCGAAACTTGAAGAGAGGAGTAGGAGTCCGAAACTGACTGTTGCCAATAAAAGTCCGAGTCTGATAACTATCCTTCTACCATAAACATCGCCCGCCCGTCCGAAGATATAGGATGAAATGAATGAGGCTGTAGCGTATACACTGACAATTATCGTGATTAGAATCTCTGATACATTGAAAGTTTCACGAGCCAAGATAGGGACATAGGTGAAGGCAGACAGCATTGCTGCTCCAGCCATTAATTGGATAGTTTCAGTCTTCAATAAATGGTCACTGAAGAGGTGCTACTAAGTCCCCTTTTCAATGGCATCATGTGCACAATCTCAAATTTCGGTTACAGAGTTGCAAAACCCTTTAACCTCTCAATCCAAATATAGCCCAAATGAAGGTCGGATGTGAACATTGGTAGACTTCTCACCTAGAGCAAAGTTCATCGCGATAACAGTAGACGAGCTGATTCTGGTTCCAATCGCAATCATAATTGTGTATTACTTCAAACCGGAGTGGCTTATACCAATCACAATATTGTTGATCATTGGAGCGGCAATCTTCGTTGCTGGTAAATACTACCTGATTTATCCATCCCTTCTTGATACTCCAAACAAGTTCTATGAACTGAAAGGATTGACGGGTAAGGTGATAGATACTGTCACACCTGTTTCAGGAAAAATCAAGGTGGGGGCTGAGATCTGGGAGGCTCGGTGTGATGTGGGCGAGATTGAAACAGGAACTACGGTCGTCATAGTGTCGCGTGAAAGTATGAAGGTCCGAGTTGAACCATCCGGAGTCAGTAATTACTAGCCTAGTAGCTTCATCAGTAAATTGACGGTCATATCCACATCAAGCAGACTTACTGTTTCGAATGCACTGTGAGAGTATCTACAGGGTACTGCTAGGACCGCAACAACCTGTCCTTGGGATGCAAATTGAACGCCGTCTGTCATGTAGTTGTGAAATACTGCTCTCTGGAATGGTATCTTCTCTTTCTCTGCTGTTTTGATTATACGTTGGACTAGCTCATGTGAATAATGCAATGCGTTGTCCTTGATGACAACTACTGGTCCCTTACCCAGTGAGACCCCTGCTTCTCCCTTAGTGCCTGGATAGTCGTCCGCTAGACCAATGTCCAAGACTATTACCTCATCCACATCGAGGTCTCTAGCGACCGCGGCTGCTCCCTTTGCTCCTAACTCTTCCATCACCGTAGACACAAAGGTAATTGTTGGTCGTTTGGTCTTCGCAATCTTTGAGAAATGCTCTAACGCTCGGAGCATTACTGTGAGACCAATTCTGTCATCCATTGACTTGCCAGCTACTTTGTTTCCCATCAGTTTCTCAACTGGTGCTGCATAGATGACAGGATTTCCAATGTTGATGCCTTGTTCCTTCACTTCCTCTGTAGTCTTTGCTCCAATGTCTAGGAAAATCTCCTCATATGTTGGGATTCGCTTCTTGCCCTCAGGTCCTGCGATGTGTGCAGTCTGTACACAAAACACTCCAGGGATCAAACCATTCTCGGCCATGATCAGTACCCATTGTCCAGGTAAGAGCCTTAAATCTGGCATGTGCCCCTGAGTGTTCCATTTAACTCTCAGAAACCCTCGCTCATCTATACTACTTACTAGAAACCCGACCTCGTCTGCATGGGCAACAATAGCGTAGTGTTTGTCAACATTGCCCTCAAGTGTGCCTACGACATTTCCTATCCTGTCCTGCGTAAAGCCACCACAGTGTTGTTTGAAATGCTCCTTGATTATGTCTTGGACCATTCCTTCTCTCCCAACAGGACCTGGGGTTGCTGATAGGGTCTTCAGGAGGTCTAGTGTTTCTTTGGACATGAGAATCGCCATCCTACCTCTTGTGACATTCCCACTTAAGCGTCAGCTTTCAGAACCCTTTAGAGTAGGATAAGTTAGACCAGTCGCACTCAAGGGTGGTGAGGTTCAAACAACACAATTAGTGGTAGAATAGGTTTGGGGTATTAGTCTCACACTTCTTCTCCCTGATTTTGTATTCTCTAGAGAATACCCCACAATTACCCGAGAATATATGGGGTGACCCACACTAAATGGTATGGCATTCGAGGATACTCTAATTGGACTTGGGATTGGCCTTGTTCTCACTGCACTTGTCTATCTGATTATGAAGATACAACTCCGTCACAGGATTGCTCTGGTGGAGAAAGAGTTTGCACAGACTTGGGCTGAACAAGAGTCTTCAGTTCGGAAAGACGCAGCAGACAGAAGTCGCTACGTCATAAAGGGGAAGATTGCTGAGCATATGATTCCCATGTACCGAGAGGTCTTCAAACATGATCCTTCAGATGCTCGTTTCATTGGTGCACCTATTGACTATCTCATCTTTGATGGGTATACAGCTGTAAAAGACGGGAACTCTGACGAACCAATCACAGTAGTTCTTGCAGACATCAAAACTGGAAATGCAAAGCTCAATCGAACAGAACGTAAGATCAAAGAAGCAGTAGAACAGGGCAGAGTGCGCTGGGAAACAATCAGACTCGATTTCTGACTCTATTCACAGAAACAGTCCTTCATAATGGCCCGCATGACTGCATCGCGCATAGATTGCTCTTCAGGCAGTCCCGTAAGGCGTTGATCGCAGACTTTGATAGTCGGTAACATTGTGACATCATCTGTTCTGCAACCACATTCATCTTCTGTTTCCACATCAACCTCTCGGATAGCGGATTTTGAAACTCCAAAGCTGGTTAGAGATTCTATGAGGATTTCTTCTGCTGCATCACAGAACACACAGAACTCTGAAGTGTATACTATTATACAACTACACTTTCCGCATGCTGGTGTCTTCATCTCTGTGTCAGACGTGGGAATTGCCTCCGCTTTCATTGTTGTAGTTTCCAGATGGTTCCAGTCGATCTGCATCTGTTACTGGAATCTGGGATT
Source organism: Candidatus Thorarchaeota archaeon (assembly GCA_019057595.1). The sequence continues at coordinate 927 of DXJI01000017.1, read as the reverse complement.
CACAGGACGGGGTGACGCCCTTATAAACTAATATAAAATAATATGTTATAACTGTAACTAGTGCGAACGTATTCCACTGCTCGTGCTGCTTTTGCATCATTCGGATGGTTCTGGTTCCAGATCTGGTGAATCCTCTGGTTCTTCTACTACAACCTCTTCCTGAGGGGCTTCTTGTGGAGCTGGCGGCTCAGGTGCGGGTGGTGCTGGCACTGGCTCTTGAGCGGCAGCCCGTACTGGAGCTCCCTCTGGTTTGAAGATTCTTGGATAGATAAATCTGCCAAATAGTCCACCAAAGAGCCCGAAAACAAGGGCAATTAGGTAAACGAGAGGGGCAACCAGGATTAGTATCGCAATGAGCACTATTCCCTCAATCCAGTGAATTGGTGCATCTGGAAATCTCACACGATACGAGAGTGAGAATGCCATGACGATCCACATCCGAAAAAGGATGTTTGGTTCTGAGATAGTGAATCCGGGGAGAAATATCTCTGGAATCAAAGCTATTATTCCGACGCCTAACAGTACTGTTAAGAGCCCTGCCAAGAATCCTCCTGAGATGTCACCTGCAAGGATTCCGACAATGAAGAGAAGGATGAAGACCATCCAAACTCCACCAAGCCAGTATGACATCCATCCAAAGTTCATGTCGGTGATGAACAATATTATTCCTACAATAGTCGCGAATAGCATTTTCTTCCATTGCATAAGGTTTGCCTCCTGACCTACGCAAATACAATATCCTCTAGACACCGATACTTATCAATTATTGGCAGAACCGACTCCTATTCGACAAGCTTCTGTCCAAATATCAAACCAAATTCTTTGGCTCTTGACTCCTCCTCATCATCAAGAGGTCCCTTTCGACCAGTGACTTTGGCAGAAAATCTTCCCGCGAGTGAAATGCCTGGTAATTTCTCCTGTATCTTG
>DXJI01000016.1 GCA_019057595.1 Candidatus Thorarchaeota archaeon | reverse complement strand
GAAGATACCAATGAATCCCATTATGGAAAGAATGACCGCTGTTCTCTTAGCATGTGATGCCTTGGCCTTTTCTGAACTCTCTACAACATCACCGGTAGTTAGTGCTCCTGCATAGATTATGTATGACAGGAAAAGAACGAACGAAGCCAACACAGGAAATCTTGGTATCGGAGCATCAGGAATGCCTGCAACTGATATCATATCCATTATGCCAAGAGCAAACATAGCCACTAAAGCGACAATTGCCCATCGTATAAGTACAGAGTCCTTTTTGATTGCCTCCTCTGGAACATTCATGTCATCTTTTCCTCTAGTGGAAATGACAATGGTAATTCCTAAAAGAAGCATGTTGAAACCTGCAGCAATTAGAATCGATAGAACTGCGATATCAAGAAGATCTTGATTATCTGTGATGTAGCCATTATAAGCTGCAATACCACTGATGACTGCTTCCGGCATGTTACTTGCTAGGCTTGAGAGCATTCCTGCTACATAGGCAGTATAACCCAGATGTCCAGCTGCACTCTCCATTCCTTCCACAGCCCACTCTGAGGGTCTGAATGCAAGCCATACACCACCGACGAGTCCAAGTATGATTACGATGGTTGGTTCTATGCCTGCAAATCTAAGATAGAAATAGAATATTATAAGTCCAAAGAAGAACACAAGTTCTTTTCTTCCAGCAACTAGGGAGTTTCTTACGCCGTGGTACTGCTCATGATTGTCCGTTGTTTGTTCGATTTGATTTTCCCCCAATGGACATCTTGTTAATTTCGGGTAGGATATGTTCTGACTATTAATAATGATGGTTTTCTAAGCACCATCCATCAAGGAGTAGTGTAACGGGCTCCACTCCCCGTGTTCAACAAGATTACGTCCTCGTCATAGTCTATCTTTCCAGAGTCCACAAGATTACTGAGCCCACAGATTCCAACTGCTGCCTCCGGACAAATATCAAGTCCTTCGAGTTTTGAAGCCATTCTCCGAGTCGGTTCAATGTCCTGTTCTGCTACAGCAACTGCTCCTCCACCTGACTGTCTAATTGCATTCAAAATCAGTCTTCCCGCGAATGGACTTGGGACCCTAAGACCCAAAGCTGAAGTTTCTCCATTCACCCAAGGATCGATATTTTCCAAATCTTTCTCGATAGCTCGAACAATTGGTGCACACCCCCCACTCTGTGCTGCAAACATCTTTGGTCGTTCTTTCCCAATCAGACCTATTGCCTCTAGTTCTTGAAAGGCTTTCCATATCCCAATGATAGCAGTTCCTCCCCCTGTTGGACAGATGATTGCGTCAGGTACGGACCACCCCATCTGCTCACAAATCTCGAAACCCAGAGTCTTCTTGCCTTCGACTCGATACGGCTCCTTTGTAGTTGACAGGTCAGTCCAATCACCGTTTTGCTTTTTCATCTCAGCTCCTGCATCAGATATGTTGCCTTCAACTCGTGTTGTCACTGCACCGAAGAGTACACATTGTGAGAAGAATCCAAGAGGAGTGTCATCTGGCATGAATATGTATGACTTGAGTCCTGCTGCGGCTGCATAGGCACTTAGTGACACAGCTGCGTTCCCTGCTGACGGGAGGGCAAATGCTGTTGCACCCAGTTCGTAATGTTTTGAGACCGCCGTACAGAGACCCCTGTCTTTGAAACTAGTTGTTGGATTCTGAGCCTCATCCTTGATACGGAGCATCTGAAGACCCAAATGTTTTCCCAGTCTTCTTGAGAGGAGCAAGGGTGTCCAACCCTCTCCTAGACTGACAACACAGGATGGAGATTTCACAGGTAGGAGTTGTGAGTATCTCCACATACTATTGACATTAGTAGGAAATTGGTTTGCCGCTATGTCTTCTCTCACACCTGCTATGTCATAGGCTGCAAAGAGGGGTGATCCACAGACACAATATGTAGCAGGTCCATCAGCTGCATGTTTCCTTCTACATTGTGGACATTCTAGATGGGATATGTGAGATATCAAAGAGGCTCACACCAATTACATGAACACTTAGCCTTATTTGTACCTGTTAACTCTGTTATCCGAAACACAGCATCGTTGGGATGGCTATGAGCGAGCTAAAACGAATCACCCTTCCATTCACTTCTCTAGTAGGTCTGGAAAGGTTGAAGCTGGCTCTTATTCTGAATGGGATTAATCCTCTAATTGGGGGAGTATTGATCTCCGGACCTAAAGGAACTGGTAAGACCACAGTGGTCCGGGCATTGGCTGATTTACTTCCTGAGGTTGACGTAGTTGAAGGGTGTAGATTTGGATGCAACCCAGAGCACCATGACCTATTGTGTTCTGAGTGCAGTGAACAGGTCAAGGCTAACAAGAAACTCAAAGGTCAGACCAAAAAGATGCGTGTGGTCAATCTTCCCCTCTCAACCACAGAGGACCGATTGATTGGTGCTCTTGATATTGAACGTGTTCTAAAAGACGGAATACAGGCACTACGACCAGGGATACTCGCAATGGCCCATCAGAATGTTCTCTATGTTGATGAAGTGAATTTACTTCCTGACCATTTGGTTGATGACCTTCTTGACGCGGCAGCGACCAAGATCAACGTAATCGAGCGAGAAGGAATCTCTATTGCTCATCCAGCTGACTTTGTCCTCATCGGTACAATGAATCCAGAGGAGGGCGAGCTCAGACCCCAACTCTTGGATCGATTTCCTCTGCATGTTGCAGTAGGCTCAAACCACACAATAGAGGAACGGATGGAATTGGTTCGTCGCAATCTCGAGTTTGAGGATGACCCAGATGAATTCCGCAAAATTTGGGAAAAAGAACAGAACAATCTCAGAGAGCGCATAGTCAATGCAAAAGAACTGCTCTCGCAAGTAATCCTTCCCGAGTCTAGCTTACGTGCAATCGCAATGGCTTGTGATGCGCTCGAGGTCGATGGTGTGAGACCTGACATCATCATCTCCAAGGCAGCGATTACGAAGGCAGCACTTGAAGGACGAACTGAAGTCACACTTGAGGACATGAAGATGGCTTCACAACTCGCCCTGAGTCATCGGACTCGTAGAGGAGGACTCCTAGAACCTCCTGCACCAGAGGATGTGGACCAGGCGATTACTAAGGCTGCAGAGATCGCGAAAAAGTCGGGTGCAAAGAAATCTCCCACAGAGGTTCCACCAGATGAGGACCAATCGGGACCTAGAGTGAGTGGTGGACGATTTGGGAGAGGCGACCGATATGCTGAGTACGGGAAACAAGAAGGCAAAAAAAAACGTCGACAGGAGTAAGGAAGCCACAGGGTGATCCAATCAAAGGAACCATCGTAGCAATCATGATGGTCGTAATTTTCATGTATTTCGCTTGGATATTTGCGAGTCCTATCAACTGGTTATTCGGTCATCAATTTCTCCAGTTCCCTTCTCCTCTACCTCTGATAATCGATACCATCGTAATTGCTCCAGTGATCTGGTGGGGAGTACGTAAATGGCTTGACGTGATGACACGACGAAGCAGTGGTCCTGCTGCAGGTGTTGACACTGTGGAACCTGGTGAAGGAAAACCCGAACCTGGTGATGAGTGGGGACTAGCCACTCGACCATATATCGCCAAGAAAGAGACCAAGGTCTCTGGGTCAAAGTCAGAAATTCGTGTGGCTCCATACGGGCTTGAGGATGAGTTTTTCGTGAAGGTTCCCGATATCAATACGGGAGAAGAGCTATTTGACATCGAGCAGCTCCAAAAACGAGCAATGATTCGTTCTCGAGTATCCTCCGGCGGCTGGGTCAAGAAACGAGTGAGTTCACGAGGTGTGGGCTCTCTCAAATCATCAGACACGATGAAACATGGGCGACCCGTCCGGTCACGAATTCCACCTCGTGAGATTGGAAGCATAAATCTGTCAGCAACGGTCATCGCTGCAGTAGCTAGAACAGGTAAATCTCCAGATGGTGGAATAACAATTCGTAAGGAAGATATCCGTGAGAGCGTATTTTCAGGTCGGACCCCTCTTACAATTATTGTCGTGATTGATGTCAGTCTCTCAATGAAACGAAGTATGAAACAGATTCGAGAATTCCTAGAGCGTTTGGAGAGCGAAACCAGAGGGTCCAAGGATCGGACTGGGATTGTCGCATTCAAGGACAGTGGGGCCATCGAGATTCAAGCTCCCACGACCAATTGGAACAAGATCTATCGAGCACTCGGGAGACTGAAACTATCAGGACTCACGCCGTTAGCTGAGGCACTTCGGAAATCACTTGAAGCGATCAAACGCGAGCGGATGAGGAATGATGATATCGAACCTCTCATAATTCTCATCTCGGATTTCTCACCTAACATTCCCCTTGCTCAATCTATTGGTCCGGGCCATGAGAGATATACTCCGGTGCAGGATCTTGTTCGCACAGCCCGACTCGTTCGGAAGGCAAAGGTGCGACTGGCTGCGATTACCTGCGACCCTGAGCAATCGAGATGGCCCAAGTTCTTGAAGAGACCGTACCACGAGGCGCTAGAGCTCGCTGCCATGTTGAGGATGAGGAAGGAGGGTCTCCAAGATCCAATTGAAACCATCCTGAAGGTGGACGAGTTTAGAAAGACATTTGGAGCGTACTTAGTAGCGCGAGCAGCGGGTGGTAGAGCGTATATCTCAACGGAACTAATGAAAGAATCATCAATTCTTGGTACTGTACTGTCATCTGGTCGATCACGTGCTCGACTGAGAGAAGAGGACCTTAGAGAGGTCGAGGCGTATCTCCCGAAATGGTAGACTCTCATGCCCCTCTCGATTAGGTTATTAGCATGCATTCAGTTTCACATATGCGCACACGGTCTGATAGATGCCTGGTGTCATAGTGAGCGAGGAGAGCCCCGTATGGGTCACTATGATTCGTCTTTTCATGCATCAGGCACAAGATCGGTGCGCACCTGCCTTGAGGTGGTAGTTGTTATGCTTCCCGGAAAGGTTCCGCCTGAAATCCTTCAGAAAATAGTATTTGCAAAGCTAGGAGCTGCTGACCCCGATGTTGTACTCGGACCTCGAATCGGTGAGGATGCTGCAGTAATTCGAGTCGGAGACAAGGTGATAGTTGCGGCCACTGATCCCATAACAGGGTCCATATCCGATGTTGGTTGGCTTGCTGTACATGTGAATGCAAATGATATTGCAACTTTTGGAATTAGACCACGTTGGTTTCTGACCTCAATCATATTGCCTGAGGGTTCCACACCAGACCAACTCCGAAACATCATGAATCAGATTGATGAGGCTTGCCAGAATCTTGGTATTGCAGTTGCTGGAGGTCACTCTGAAGTTACAAAAGGTATTGACAGACCACTAATTGCTGGTTTTATGATGGGCATTGCTGACGATGGAGAATACGTCACATCTTCAGGTGCAAAACCTGGTGACTCAATCATTGTCACAAAAACGATTGCTCTCGAGGGTACATCAATTCTTGCCACTGAGGGTGAGGAATATCTTGCAAACAAAATCCCAGCCACAACGATTGAGCATGCAAAGAGATTGAGGTCTCAGATCAGTGTCGTTGCAGAAGGAGTTGCAGCATTTGAAACTGGATTTGTGACAGCAATGCATGATCCCACTGAAGGAGGTCTGTCTGGTGGTTTGCACGAGCTTTGTGACGCCAGCAATGTTGGCTTTGAAATCTACACTGATGCAATTCCGTTGGATGACTCAACTTACGAAATCTGTTCAGTACTAGAAATCAGTCCTATGGATTTGATCAGTAGCGGTTGCATGATTATCAGCTGCAGTGAGGAACACGTCAATGAGATTGTGAACACAGTCCAGTCGAGAGGAATCATGGCAAGTGTGATTGGCAAAATTGTGAAGAATCCTGAAAGGAGAATAATCGTAACTGCTACTGATGGTATCCCTCTTCCACGACCAAAAACTGATGCACTCTGGAATGCGTTACAGAAGATTACTTCATGAACTCCTCAAGCGTCTTGAGTTCCTTCTCGTCAATCCAATCCAGGATGACCGGAGACAGTGAGACATTACCATTGACGAAGACTTCATACGCGTCAGACTTTGGTTGTGGTTCACTTTCAATTCCCAGATACCAATAGTATGGTCGACCATGAGGATCTGTTCTCTCTTCGACCTCGTTATGCATTCTTATCTTCGTTGGCTTTGTGACCACGACTTTTGATTCTTCAGTGAGTGCGCAAGGGAAGTTAATATTCAGCATGTCAATTCCTTCAGGCATTCCTTTCTCAAGAACTCTCAAGATCAGGTTTCTAGTTATTTCACATACTTTCTCGAAATCTGCGTCTGATCCAGTGGAGGCAAACCATTCACTAGGTGATGCTTGTCGGGATGCAGCAATTGCGGGTAGCCCTCTGATTGCAGCTTCAAAAGCTGCTCCCACAGTTCCACTCGTCAGCATACTCTGATATCCAACGTTCGCACCGGAATTGATTCCTGATATCACGAGATCAATGTCCTCATAGAAGGCTTGAGCGAGTATGACCGAGTCTGCAGGCGATCCGTCGTGCGTGACGAATTGGTATCCGTTATTCTCGTGCTTCTCTGTGATTCTGATTGGTCTCTTCAATGTCAAAGTCTTTCCAGTTGCACTGCGTTGTCCGTCGGGCACCACCACAATTAGTTCCATCGTCTTGCTCAATTCTTTCGCAAGCTCGAGCATGCCCTCGCTTCGAGGACCATCGTCATTAGTCAAACAGACCTTATACAATCCGCACTACTCCTGATATGAATCAACCAGTCCCTCTATTATCTGCTGATAAGAGTGACGTTTGGAGGAAGAAAAAAGGTCGTGGAAGCTCTAGTTTCCTATGCTTCCACTCCCGGCATCTTTAGACTCTTTACAAGTCGTAAGGTTTGAGTGTCTTACGCTTGTTAGAACCAGTCCTTTTTGCAGCACCTGCGAGAATCTTTTCTATCGTATTGTTCAGTGCGCCATAGAAGTCGCCACTGACTTGTAGTTTATTCCTCTTCGCATAGTCTTGTACTGCCTTCTTAACGATGAAAGTCATTTCTTCATTACGCCTCCAAAAGGGTAATTTAACGTCGTTTATGACACTTATAAGGCTATGCTTAGAAACCTGTTCTGTAGCGCCCTTTCCCTATTCTAGGCCATTTGCGCATTTAGACTCAACGAGCCTATATAATGTGCTCTGAAAGTATATCCACGATATTTTTGGAAGCGTGACCGTTTCCATAGGGACAATCCCTCGATTTCTCAAGCCCCTCTCTAATTCCCTCTCTGATGGCCTTCGGAAAGGTCTCTGGGTCAACTCCAACGACTGTAGCATGACCTGATTCCACTGCCTCTGGGCGTTCAGTGGATGTCCGTAGAACGAATACTCTCTTGTTGATAGATGGAGCAGTGACCTCTTCTTGAATCCCTCCAGAATCTGTCATCACAAATGAGCACGATTCTAGTAAGGCTAGAAAATCGAGGTAACCCGGCGGTTCAATCAGATGGATTCGATTGTTCTTCTCGATCAGCTTCATCAACTCAAACTCCTTCAGGCGAGAAACCGTTCGTGGATGAGCTGCAAATACGATGTCAATGTCAAGGCTGAGGAGTCCTTCAACGAGACCCTCTAGTGTCTTCTTCGCATCAACATTCTCCGCCCTGTGCATTGTGAGTAAAGCAAACTCGGTAAGACCCATTTCATCCGCTGCTGTGGGTCTTCCCTTTGCCTTTGGTATGAGTCCTTCGAGCGCATCAATCACTGTGTTCCCTGTGACGAAGACCTTTCCCCAGATGTTCTCTCCCTTCAGAATCTCTGCAGACTTCTTGGTGGGAGCGAAGAGGTACTCAGAAATGTGATCAGTCAAGCGCCGGTTGTGTTCCTCAGGCATTCTGATGTCATAACTTCTCAATCCAGCTTCTACATGACCTACAGGGATGTTGAGTTTGACAGCAGCAAGTGCCGCAGAGAGAACGGCATTTGTGTCTCCTTGAACCAAAACCACATCTGGTGGGACCTTCACCAGCTCTTTCTCAATACCGACGAGTGCTTTGGCAGTCTGTTCAGAATGTGAGCCCGACCCTATGTTGAGATTCTTGTGTGGGTCCTTCAGGTCTAGATCTCTGAAGAATAGGTTACTCATGTTCTTGGAGTAGTGTTGTCCTGTGTGGAGAAGGTAGTACTCAATTCCTCTTCTCTCACACTCATGAACGATGGGTGCCATCTTAATGATCTCAGGTCGTGTCCCGACCACGAAAAAGGGCTTCAAATGTATCACACTGTTCATAGGGATTCGTTGGAACAGATAAGGCTGACGGACTTTGATAGGATGTACTACATCGTGAAGAAATCCGCAAAAGACCTAAAAGAATCCCTCAACACAGGTTACAATGGTTAAATGCTCTGAGGTGAATCTGAGATATGCGATATGCTCATGGAATAATTACTGGTGCAATTCTACCACTCATCATCTTCTTCGTAGCTGCAGTGATCAAAGTAACAGGTATCGGAGCTGATGCAATTGTACTTGCGCTTCTGTGGGATATCTACGTTATCTGGTTCATGGTTTCAATTGGAATCGCACTCATTCCTCCCATTGTGATTGTTGCTGCTCGGAGAGATATGTTCAGAGAGTTTGTCATTTATGAAGCGGGAGGATTCGGAGTCTTCACACCGATATGGATGATATTATTCACAGATCTTGCAGGAGAGTCTTGGACCACATTGTTCACTGAGGGAATAACCGATGGTCTTATTGCACCAGGTTTGGGTGGTACTATCGTTGGCATGGATGTCAGCAATTTGTTCCTCATTCCATTCTTCATATTCTCGCTGATTGCAGGGATTTTCGTTCTTCGCCCGTCTTTCATTCGAAAGTATGGTCATGCTGAGGGTGCAGAAATCATTGCGCTGAAGAAAGATGCTGAACCCTCAGTCCCAACAGAAGATCCAATCGAAGCAGAGATGCCTGACGTTGCGCCACCAGCGGCGAGTGCGGAAACTATTGCAGACCTAAAGAGTGTCCTCATGGAGCTTGGTGTTGAAGAGCCAACTGTGAATCAAATCCTAGAATCTGGGATTGCCACTACGACTGACTTTGTTGCAACCAGCGCAGATCACCTTGTCACATTGACAGGGCTCGACAAGAGAACTATCGAAGGCATCCACATGGCCGTTCAGAAGAAAGCATTCTTCGGAGGAATCTAGTAACTCCTTTATCTCTTGAACGAAGTGATTGCATCAAGGGCGATTGTCACAAGATTGTCGAGAGGTGGTTTTCCAACAATTTTCTGCTCCTTCTCAATGTTCTCCCCAATGACCACACAGGCTGAACCAACCTTTACGCCCCGAAGATGTCCTATGACAAAAAGAGCTGCTGCTTCCATCTCTGTAGCCAACACACCAGCTTTCCTCATCGCTTCCCATTTTGCTCTCGTACCTACTGGATCTGCGACAAAATCAGGATGTTCACTATAAAATGCGTCCTTGCTGTGACCGATACCTACCGCATACGTAGCACCCTTGGCTTCAGCAGCCTGTTTCAATGCAAGAACAACTGTTGGATCTGCTACAGCAGGGAAAGCAAGTGGAACATATTGTCTGGAGGTTCCTTCGTCTCTGACGGCACCTGTGAAGATCACTATGTCGCCAGTGACTACCTCTCGACTTATTGCTCCTGATGTTCCCACGCGAATGAATGTCGTGCACCCCACCTTGACAAGCTCCTCTATGGCAATTGCTGCAGATGGACAACCAATCCCTGTGGAGCAGACTGCTACTGGGACTCCCTTCCACTTTCCTTTGAAACTCCAGTACTCCCGCTTCTTAGCGATTTCCTCAGGTTCGTCAAAAAAGTCCATAGCAATTTTCTTGGCTCGGTCCGGATCACCTGGCAAAAGGACAAGTTCAGGAATCTCCCCGGGTGCGATGTCAATGTGATACTCTTTATCTTCGGCCATCGTTCAACCTCTGGCGCTGTTGATACAATAGAGAAAAGGGTTTCGCATCCAAGGAGATATGCTTAAGAACCCAAGAGAGGCCGTCAAGCTTGGTTACTATGAGCGAGGACCTTACTGAGCTGCAACGGAAAATACTCGAGATGATCATGTCAAATGCAAACCGACCCTCTGCAATCGCTTCAGCGCTCAGACGTCGGAATTTCGAGTGCAATCAGAATGAAGTTGTGCAAGCACTACTTGATCTTGAGAACCGTAAACTGGTTGAAAGAGTGAGTGAGAAAGCCTGGAGTGCCACTGGTAGGGCTGAAGGGATCAGCGAGTAATCTCTATTTCAGGACCTTTACCAAGGTCTCCACGATATTGTATGTTAGTTGAGGATTCTGATCACAGAAGATTTCCGTGCGTACAGTATTTGTTGTCACAACCCTCCCTAGTGCTTTTTCGAGGAGTTCTTCGAGGAGGTCCTCTCCTTTACCAATTAAGGGCAGAACATGTGCAACAGCCATTCCCACATCATCAGCTCCCTGATTACGCAGTCTGTCCTTGGCTTTAAGTAGCGTACTTCCACTCTTTGATAGGTCGTCCACTATGATGACTTGCTTATCTCGAACATCGAGGTCACCAGTGATCTCCACCTTGAATGAGTTCTCGCGATTCTTTCCAAAGCCCTCTATCTGATACCTTTCTTGAGCACCCTCGTCGGGAGTGACCAGTATTGGATTCTTGAATTTGAACTGTTTCTTAGCAAATTCTACCAAGTCAGGTATCACATCAATAGACTCGTAGAGATTCTTGTCACGCAGTGCCTGAATCCAGTCAAGACTGTCTGGTGCATGTGGATTCACGACCCACACCTTGTTACATGCTCTAGCTATTGTTTCTATTGCCCAGCGAGCAGATATCGCCTCACCAGTCCTGAATGCTTTATCTTGTAAAGCGAAGGGTTGGAAGGTCAAAACCACCTCCACATGTGCTGGTGGTGGAATGCATTTGCACTCATACTCTTTGTGACTAACCTTCTTCACTGCGACTGGCCGAGACAGGAGATCGAGAAGTAACAGAAGTTCTACAACTCTATCAGAAGTTGTGTACGGTTCATTCTCGGCTGGTCCTGAACCTGTGCAGGCCTGAATCACCACTACGCGTCGGTTGGAAAGCTCTGAAACATCCTCGATCTTAGCATAGATGTCTGCGTTGGGGAATAGTCTCTTTCTGTCATAGTTGAGTGCAGATGTGAACACTCGAAAGTCATGTTCTTGAAAACTAGTCTTCAGGTGTTCGCTTCCACTTGCCAAAACGATGTCGAAGTCCTTCATATAACAGACCTCCGTGCGTGGGCGACAATTATTCCTTTATGAGATTTGTCCCGTAGTCTACGGTAACCTAAAATGGTTGTCTTGCTATTGAATCATGCCACCACAGGTACGTGCTACGATTGAGTCTAACGGCTAGAGACCTCATACAAAAATTATCCAATGACACGGGTCTACCATATCACACTGTCGCTAGACGAGTCAATCGAATGATGGTGAATGGTATGGGTCTCTTAGATGCCGTGAGAACTATTGCCGAGGAGAAGGGTCTACAAAAAAAGTATCGTATCGACACTGAGAAGATCATAAGAGAGACTGAGAAGATACTCAGAGAAGACTACACGCAGACCCTCATGATCTCAGCTGTCCTCGGTCAAATGGTGGAGGCAAAGGGGAAGGATCGGTTTCCTGCCCCTGCATTCTTTGCATTCATAGAGATGTTGTCTCATATATCCGATGCTAGACGTGACACCAAGTCAGAATCATCAACAGAAATCGAGGAACGAACAACTCGTGTGATTGAGTTGATGACGACCCTTGTATCAATACTATGTGAATGGTCTGAGAAGGGAGTGGTTGGTGTTGCCGAGGACTGTCCAGAAACACTCCGCGAGATGGCAAAAACAATCTATAGAAAAACCAAGCTCCTTCAGGGAGGGCTTTGGACTTGCATATCTTGTGGAAACATCGTTAATGCAAATGAGACTCGGGCACTCATGTGTACCGAATGTGATAGCAGTATTGCTCGACGGGATATTCACCAACGCTTTGATCAGATGTCAGGTCGTCATCGAACCAGAGACTGGATTTCCCCAGATGAAGAGTCTGAAGACTATGATCTAATTTGAAGGTCAAGACCCTGTTTCAGAAACTTCAGAGCCTCATCAACATCTGCCTGTGTGACTGGTACCTCTTCCACCTGAAGTATGATTTCACTGTCTCTAGACTCTTCGAGGAAAAGAATCACAGGATCTAAACCAGCGGCACTACCTGCACTGATCAGTGGTGCAGTTATTCCATCGTAGAAGTCAGACCTACCTATTGGAATATTCATTCGTTTTAGAAGTCTGTCTCCTTTCTTTGAGAGCACCTGTCCGCATGTTGGGCCCTCATGCGTTGTTAGCGCGACAATGAATCTTGTGGGGACGTTTCCACGCAGATAGAACAGCATGTCAGTCATCCAGTCATATTCTCGGATCATAACGTCACCAAAGATGATCATTAGGTCATCTGCAACCATGCCATGAACAGGGACCACAGGGGGTTTGATATCAACAGGATATCGGTTCCAGGAAGAGAATGCTGGCGAGTTGAACAGAAGTACAGTTTCAAACTCGTTGTTTTGATAGAGGTTTCTGCAGAGTGCCTGACCCAATGGGTTGAGTCCTAAGATGACAGAATAGGACTCCGTAATCTTCCGCTTCTTGTAGACCTCGAGAATGGGTGAGATCCATACCTGCTCAAATGTTGTCATGGTCTTCTCACACATCACGTGTTCACTGAGTTAATGACTGTTTGTCTTATAGTTGACACAATTCAAGAACGAAAACAGTCACTTTCCTTACTTTCATTGTCCGGAACCTATTCCGATTCATTTATGTGGAGGACCTCCCGCGCCTCGACCGCGTATAACTAGTGGTGAGTGAATACATCACACGCCCATGAACTAGTGGTGAAAGCCATGGACAAATATATCGAGAGTGTCTATAATCGCGTCGTTGAGAAAGACCCTGAACAGAAGGTCTTCCATCAAGCCGCGCTAGAGGTACTGGAGTCTTTGGAGCCAGCCATCCAAAAGTATCCCCAGTACAAGGAACACTCTATTCTTGAAAGGATTACAGAACCTGAGCGTATAATTCAGTTCCGTATTCCCTGGAAGGATAGAGATGGTAAGATTCAGGTTAACCGTGGTTTCAGAGTCCAGTTCAACTCAGCCCTTGGTCCATACAAGGGTGGCCTCCGTTTCCATCCTACCGTTACACAGGGTGTACTGAAGTTCCTCGGGTTTGAACAGGTATTCAAGAACAGCCTGACAACACTCCCAATGGGTGGTGGAAAAGGCGGTTCAGACTTTGATCCTAAGGGCAAGACAGATGCAGAAGTCGAGAACTTCTGTGAGAGTCTGATGCTTGAGCTCTATCGTCATATCGGTCAGTTCATCGACGTACCTGCTGGTGACATCGGTGTTGGCGGCCGTGAGATTGGCTACATGTACGGAACATTCAGAAAGATTACAAACAATCATGGCACTTGTGTCCTTACTGGAAAGGGCGGTGGTTGGGGCGGTTCTTTGATCCGTCCTGAAGCAACAGGATACGGTACTGTCTACTTCGTCGAAGAGATGCTGAAGACCCGTGGCGAAGAATTGAAGGGTAAGACTGCTGTTGTTTCCGGTTCTGGCAACGTTGCTCAGTATGCCACAGAGAAGTGTATCGACCTTGGTGCAAAGGTTATTGCGCTCAGTGACTCTAGTGGTTGGATTCACGATCCTGATGGTATCGACAGAGACAAACTCGCATGGGTCATGGACTTGAAGAACGTTCGAAGAGGTCGTATCAAGGAATACGCTGAACACTTCAAGGTGGACTACACTGAGACTGCAAAGGCAAGCCCATGGAGCCTCAAGTGTGACATTGCACTCCCAAGCGCAACCCAGAATGAGGTTGATGCAAAGGAGGCAAAGATGCTCGTAGACAATGGTTGTATTGCCGTTGGTGAAGGAGCTAACATGCCGACCGTTCCAGAAGGTGTCGAGGTCTTCCTAGAAGGTGGAGTGCTCTTCGGACCTGGTAAGGCTGCAAACGCTGGTGGTGTATCAGTTTCAGGTCTAGAGATGGCACAGAACAGTCAGCGCTTCTTCTGGACTCGTGAAGAGGTCGATGCTAAACTGAAACAGATCATGCAGGCAATTCATTCGAATGCTTACAAGACATCAGAAACATTTGGCGTCAAGAGCAACTATGTTATCGGTGCAAATATCGCAGGCTTCCTAAAGGTCGCTGATGCAATGATTGCACAAGGCCATCGCGTCTAGATTATCAAATGCAGGACCCTTCTTTGGGTTCTGCACTCATTCCTTTTTCATTTACAAAAATAGAAACAAGCTTGCATCTATTTCCTGATGATTTCCAAGAGCTCTGCAAGACGACGTTTCACATCGGACTCTACCGTACTTAGTTCAGCGAGTTGTTTGAAGTGCTCAATACGACGTTGTCGGTACTCATCTTCTGCGACCTTACCACTCCGACGCTCAAGATCTAGTTTGTCAGCGTCAGCATTGATCTCGTTCCTTCGAGCATTGGTGAGGTCAAAACCCTGCTTCAGCGACATCCATTCAATCATAGCAACTGATTTTTCTTGCTCAATGCGTTCTCTTCTCTCTTGTTCTACTTCAGCTTGTTTTAGCTGCTTGTTGGCTGCGCGAATCTCTTTCTGGATCTCATAGAGTCGACTCTCCACCTCTCTCTTCACCTGCACGATCTGGGTGGATACAGTCCATTTCTCTCGATAAATCACAATGTGTTCCGAGTCAGTTATGTCACCACTTTCCAGCCTTCTATCGATGTGGCTGAGTTCGGCTTGGACTTCTAGGAGCTGTTTCTTGATCTCGGTATAGGACTTTCTGAGTGAGACCCACTCTACGCTATATTGTGATAGAACCTCTTTCGGGTCCACGTAGTAGACATCCTCTGGTGGAGATCCTTCGTGGTGACTCATCATTTCGACTCCTAGTGCGATTCACAATTATTCGTACGCCTTATGGTATTTTCTGATACGCCATATTTTGCGAATGTGCGAAACCTATCCGCTTAAGAGGTGGATATACTCCTTGCAGACTTGTTGAGCTTGAGGATGAACATCGAGGTCGATCTAGTTCCCAAGGATGAGCGGAAGGGCAAACCACTTGATGTACTTCAGGTGTCATTCGGGACTGTGTTCTCAGACCATATGTTTTCTATGAACCACAATGGGACTGAATGGTCTGATGCCAGGATCCATCCCTTCGGTCCACTATCTCTGAGTCCTGCTGCAATGTGCTTACACTATGCTCAGGGAATCTTCGAGGGAATGAAAGCCTACTGTAGAGGTGGCAGAGTACTCCTATTCAGACCAGAGAGGAACTTTAAGAGGTTCAATGAGTCTGCAAAGCGAATGGTGATGCCATCGATCGATCCCGGGTTTGCCCTAGACTCTCTGAAGGAGCTCTTGACGATTGAGCGGAGTTGGGTCCCTGATGTTGCAGGAAGCTCTCTATACATTCGTCCCACCATGATAGGGACCGAATCGAAGCTCGGAG
>DXJI01000001.1 GCA_019057595.1 Candidatus Thorarchaeota archaeon | reverse complement strand
GGGCGAGCGTGCCAAAGTCGTTCGAGTGGATGCAGGGAAAGAAGAACTGATTCTTGAGCTTCTGGACAGCCCTTACACGATTCCGGTGAGGGTTCATGCGGATTTCGCCAAAATTGTCGAGAGAGCTGAAAGGAAAGAAGAGCCCGTTGATGAGGCTGCAGCAGCAAAAGCAAAGGATGATGATGACAAGTTCGATGAAGAAGACTCGTTCTGGGCTCATGAACCCGAGGATTAGAAAAGTTGCTGTGGCGTAATCCTTAACATTCAGAAATACTTCCTCATTGGTGTTTATATTATCCAGAATGAACAGTGAAGTGTAGAGCTGGTCTGGGACAAGAGCCAAGTCCTTGGGTCAGCTTTATTGTCGCCGCGAGTTGCACGGAGACATGAAACGCCTGATGGAGAGACCGTAAAACATTGTGATTCTTCCGGAGTCACGATGCAGCCTCGATGAAGCAGGAACCGAACTTCATCCAGGATTCCATGTCCAGGATCGTCTGAGTTTCGGGCAACGGTGAAGAAAAGTGACAAAAATGAATGCAGTTGACCATGCAGGATATGAGAAGACTTCTGTCCTGCAGGTCGATCCCATCAGATCCTTTACGCATATGCTGGATGTACTGTATCAGGAGTTTCTTGCAGTTCACTCCCAATCTAAGAAATAGATTTCATCCTCTCATTCCATTAGAGCGATCTTGAAAGTGGTGGACCGGTTTTAGTAGCGTATTTTGCTCATAGAAGGTGATTCTTAACAAAATGTTTAAAACAAGATATCAATGGCATGGTTCATCCTCTTAATCTGACAATGACGCACAGACGTCGTGTCCGGGGTGGCAAAAAAGTGACAAAGAATGCAGTAGACCTAGCTGGATGTAAGAAGAATTCTGTCCTGCGGGTCGACCACATCAGAAGCGTTGCGTACGCCCTGTATGTACTGCATCAGGAGTCGTGAAGAAATTGAGCGAGAAACCAATAATAGTAGACGCGATGGTAGAAGGTGGTAAGGCCAGCGGAGGACCACCAATTGGTCCAGCACTCGGTCCCACAGGTGTCAACATCTTTCAGGTCGTGACTAAAATCAATGAGGTCACACAGGCATTCGCAGGTCTGAAGGTACCCGTGAAAATCACGGTCAATCCAAATGACAAGACCTTCGAGGTTGAGGTGGGTACTCCACCAACAAGTGCACTGATTCTGAAAGAGGTTGGATCTGATAAGGGATCTGGAGAACCTAATACAAACATCATCGGAAACCTCACTCTAGATCAAGTGAAGACAATCGCTAAGGGAAAGGCAGACGACCTCTCCGCCCTGACGATGAAAGCAGGAGTCATGATTGTAACTGGCACCTGTGGTCAGATGGGCGTCACAATAGAGGGTAAACCAGCGAAGGAGTTCCAAGCGGAGGTCCGAGAGGGTACATGGGATGCCCAGCTGGATGAACCTTTCAGGGAGTGATTTCAGATGTCGTTTAGTGTCGAAACAATTGAAGCAGCAGTTACTGAAGCAAGAGCTCAGGGTAAGAAAAGAAAAATCAAGTTCAAGCAGAGTTTTGATTTAGCAGTCAATTTCAGAAAGAAAGAGCTTGACATCACAAAGCCTGAGAACAGATTCAATCAGGAACTGGTCCTTCCAAACGCGCTGTATCCACCCCCAAAGGTATGCGCTTTTGGAGATGGAGAGTTCGCAGAGAATGCCACAGCAGCAGGAGCTGAGCGTGTCATTCCAAAGGATGACATTCCAAAGATTGGTGAGGAGAAGAAAGAACGAAAGTCATTGGCAAAGAGCTATGAGTTCTTCATCGCAGCGGTTGACGCGATGCCATTGATTGGTCGTTATCTGGGACAGACCCTGGGTTCAAGAGGAAAGATGCCCAGACCATTCCCACCACAAGCGGATCTGAGTGCGATAATCAATCAGTATCATCGGACTGTCCGTGTCAGAATGCGAAACACACCCACGTTCCATGTGAAAGTGGGTCATTTCAATATGAGTGATAGAGAGATAGCAGACAACGTCAACGCAGTTCTCGCTTTCGTGGAGAGTAAGGGCTTCACGGAGAGAGTAAGCAGTGTCAAGGTCAAAACGACCATGGGACCAACCGTTGAGGTGTCTAACTAGGATTGGTGAATTGAATGTCTGTATATGAAAAGACAATTCCACAATGGAAGCAGGACGAAGTCAACGCTCTAGCAAAAACCATCAACGACAGCAAGATGATTGGTCTTGTGAATGTTGAGGGTGTTGGAGCAAAACAGCTCCAAGGAATTCGTGACAGTCTTAGAGGATCTGCGGCCATCAAGATGTCTCGTAACACTCTGATGATCAGAGCCATCGAGAAGTCCGACAAGAAAGGAATCAAAGACTTGATAGAGCATGTCACAGGACCAGTATCATTCGTTTTCAGCGAACAGGACCCGTTTATGCTCAGTAAGTTCCTTAGTGAGAACAGAACTGCAGCTCCCGCAAAGGGTGGTCAGTTAGCGCCAAAAGACATCATCGTACCAGAGATGAACACTGGCGTTGCACCTGGACCTTTCATTAGTGAGCTAGCTGGTCTTAAGATCCCATCCCGTGTCAAGGGTGGTGTCATTCACATCACTGCTGATACTGTAGCCGTTGCTTCAGGAGCTGTCATCTCAAGCGCAATGGCACTCATGCTAACTAGGCTTGGTATTGAACCAATGGAACTCCAACTCAAATTAATTGCAGCCTTTAGCGATGGAGAGGTCCTCACTAGTGATTCCTTTGAGATTGACATTGAAGCACTATTCAGTCAGGTCATCGCAGGTCATCAGTACGCAATCAATCTCTCTGTTAACGTAGGAATCCCAACGGAGGAAACTATTCCACTCATAATTGCCAAGGTCAATATGGAAGCCAAGAGTCTGGCCCTAGAAGTAGGGTTCTTCGTACCGGACTTGATGGATGTGTTCTTGGGTAGAGCCAACTCAGAGGCTTCTGCACTGATTGCAGTAGTTTCTGAGAAGGACCCTGAGGCACTACCTTCCGAGATTGTCAGCCAGGTTCAATCAGCTGCTGCGGCAGCATCAACAGCGGCTGCACCCGCCACAGACGCGGCTGAGCAGCAAGAACCTAACGAACCAGAGGAAGAAAAAGACGAAGAAGAAGAATCCGTAGCAGGCATCGGAGGCCTGTTCGGTTAAGAAACACAAGAGGTAACAACAATGGAGTACGTATACGCAGCACTTCTGCTCCACAAGGCGGGTCAGAAACTCACAGCCAAGGCGATGGAAGCAACACTGACTGCAGCTGGTGTCGAAACCGACAAGGCCAGGGTAAAAGCCCTACTAGCAGCCTTGAAGGGAGTCGACATTGATGAGGCACTATCAAGCGCCGCAGCAATGCCAGTAGCAGCAGCCCCAGCAGCCGCTGGTGGTGCAGCTCCCGCAGAGGAGAAGAAGAAAGAAGGAAAAGAAGAGAAGGAAGAAGAAAAGGAAGAAGAGTTCACAGCTGGACTCGGAAGCCTCTTTGGTTAGACGGGACAATCAGTCCCCTCCAAACCGTTCCTCTAATATCAGAGGGTGGATGGGTCGCGAGCCTATCTACCCGCTAAATCCTTTTTCTGACCCACACACACAAATCCTACTTTTGACTCATAGTAAGTTGTGAAAATCGTATATCACCCCTCTATGAGAGAAACCTATGATCGGACTCCTGCAGGCGCTTCTGGTAGACTTGACACTGCAATCGAGCTTCTCGAGAACCATCCTGACTATGAGTTCATAGAAGCAAGACCTGCAACAGAGGAGGAGATCCTGCGAGCCCACGGACTAAGAACATGGGAGTCAGTGAAACAGGACTACGACTCGACTGGACCAGGACTCATTCATAAGATGGCATCTTTGGCAGCCGGAGGTTCCATACAGGCTGCTGAAATCGCAGTCCAAGGAGAACCTGCATTTGCATTGGTCAGGCCTCCTGGACATCACGCCTCATATGATTCCTATTGGGGGTTTTGTTATTACAATAACATCGCAGTATCACTGCTTCATCTCAGAGCAAAGGGTCTCATCGAGTCAGCATACATCCTAGATTTTGACCTCCACACTGGAGATGGGAACATCAACATCTTAGGTGATGACCCAAATTTCATCATCCACAATCCCAATGGGAACGGTGATGAGCAATATCTAAGGGATGTAAAGAGCTCTCTCGATTCAGCACCTGATGTGGATATCATCGTCGCCTCAGCAGGGTTTGATCAATATGAGGAGGACTGGGGAGGGAATCTCTCAACAGATGCATTTCGCAAGATTGGTAAAATGATGTGTGATTTTGCTGAAGAGAGATGTGAGGGGCGTCGATACGGACTTCTTGAGGGAGGTTACAATTTTGAAGATCTTGGAAAGAATGTCCTTGCTTTTTGTGATGGACTAAGAGGAGAGTGATATGACTTGTACAAAATGCTAATTTCTGCTGTTAAACGCCACCTCAAAGAAACAATGCCATTGATAGAGCAACTCGTTGATATTAATGTCATGAGCAAACCATACTCTGAAGGGAGGGAAATCGGTGAAGTCATACTGCACTTAGTGAGGTCAGTAGAATACTACATGAGAGGCATCACTACGAATCAATGGGAACCTCTTCCTTACACACTTGAAAATTATGATTCTGCTGAAGCCATTATTGAACTAGCGGCTGAGGTGTTTGTGCGAGTTGATGTTTTTGCAAGCATGATTTCATCTAGTGATCTAGGAAGGAAGATAGAATCATTCAGTCGACCTGCAACCGTTTCTGAATTGATTCTAGAGATGATTGAACATAGTATCCATCATCGGGGACAGATCACTGTATACTATAGGCTTCTTGGAATTGCACCCACAGTCATCCCCTATATCATCTAAGAAATGAAGATGTGAGAGATGAACTACTCCCACAACTAATCGGGTAAGTCTTTGAAGACCTGATCCATAGTTCTACGATACTCCTTGAAAGCATCACGGCCTTTTGATGTGAGTTTCAAGATGGTGTGAGGTTTCTTTTCCCTAAACTCCTTTCTCACCTCTATGTATCCAGCATCCTCTAATTTACTCATATGTGAGGAGAGGTTACCCCAGGTGAAACCTGTTTGACGCATGATATCGATAAAATCCGCTTCATCTACAACGTAGAGCTGGGTCATGATCTGCAAACGAGCAGGCTCATGAATGATTTTATCGATCTCAAGTGGAGAATCTCTACCCTCATTGCTCACTCGAACTCCTCCTGGATATCAATTACTGGATTGGTGCG
>DXJI01000015.1 GCA_019057595.1 Candidatus Thorarchaeota archaeon | reverse complement strand
TCTCCATCAATTGTGCGAATCATAGACTATCCAGCATATCAGGCAAGCAAGGTATATGTCGAGATACTTAGAGGCTGCTCAAACTTCAGACGGACCAATCTCCCGCTTCCAGATGGTAGCGAGTGTACTGACTGCGATAACTGCTACTCCGAGGATGCCAATGTCCGAACAGACTGTCCTGAGACCATTCCTCCAGGATGTGGGTTCTGCAGCGTTCCAGGAACCTGGGGACCACCAAGAAGTCGGTCCACTGAATCCATCGTCAGAGAGGTCAGAGAGCTAGTTGATCTTGGGGTCCATAGAGTTGTTCTCGAAGCACCAGGATTCTTGGACTACATGCGCGGTAAGGAGCCATTGACTGATCCCTGCAACCCTCCCGCAAACCTGGATGCCATACGGAATCTTCTCGGTTCGCTGAATGCCATTCCACAGGTCAAGGAAGGGATGGTGCATATTGCCATCGAAAACATGAAGGCATGTCTGTTCACTGAAGACGTTGCCAAGACTCTGACCGAGTCGATGATTGCAAGTTCCCCAAACATAGGACTCGAGACCGGTTCAGACTATCATATGAAGCAGATTGGAAAGTGTGGAAATTCAGGTGATGTCATCCGTGCTGTCAATATTGCTCGAGAATATGGAATGAAACCATTTGTTTACCTCATCTACGGTCTCCCTGGAGAGGATAGTGAAACCACAGAACAGTCTATCAAGATGATGCGAGAAGTGAGTGAAGCTGGAGCTGATAGAATAATCCTCTATGGCTTCCGTGCATTGCCTGGTTCTGCATTCGCTGAATTTCCCGAATCCTCAACAAAGGACGAATTTGGGATTGCTCTCCGAAAGGAAGCAGAGAAGATCAATCGTCAAAAGAAGGAGCAATATGTTGGAACCGTTGTTCGTGGTATCGCCGCTGAACCATCGAGAACACATCACGGATTCACCATGGTGTATCCCCTAGAAGAAGGTCCACTCATGACGGTTCAGGGCGGATTCTCATCTGGCACCCTACTTTTTGTTAGGATCAAAGATGTGCTGAGCAGTGGGCTTGTTGCTGGAGAAGTCGTTCAGGATCTTTGAGTGTTGAGTGTCGTAAGGTAAGGTTCATATTGTCTTAGAATTCCCTCCAGTTGGTGTCTGGAATGGTTTACGTTTGTCATAAATGCCACAAGGAAGTTACTCCCGAGGGTCTGAAGACACTGCCCGGAGTCAAGTGCCCATACTGTGGCGGTAGGATTCTATACAAGATTCGCCCACCAGTCGTCAAGCGCGTAAAAGGTGTCTAATTCTACTCTTTTCAGGTCAGGGTCTGTATATCAGGAATATTGCAATTGCAAATGAACCTAGGAAAAGAAAGACCATGCAGAGTGACATCAGTTTGCGTTTTGTCGAGTGTCTCATGTCTATTCCTCCGTTTCTCCAAGGAATATCTTACCCAATTCGGTGAGACCTTCTAACCCTCTTATCTCAGTATCGAATTGTGGAACCTCAGTGACGTCCATGTCTGAATAGAGTTCTCTGATGTCCTTCATGTTGGCCTGTTGCATCTCATGACGCTTTGAACAGAATGCGCAGTCTGGATTTGGTGGGACCAACTGGTTGACAACCAGGTGTGTCGCAGGAATGTGCCACGAAGCAAGACTAGTGAGCAATCGCTGGGTCTCAAAGACAGCCATCGCTTCAGGTATGGTGACCACAACAAATTGTGTAGTATCTGGGTCTGACAACTCAATTCTAGCAGCCCTGATCTTGTCCTTTGTCTGCTGGATCATTTGCCAAGAGTTGTCCTCTTGGTCACCCCCGCCCAACATTCCTCTCAGACCTTGCATCATCGAGCTGAGACGCTGTCTCATTGTCAAAATCTTTCCTAACCAGCTATCCAGAAGGTCGGGCAACTCAAGCAACTTGAGAGTATGACCAGTGGGTGCTGTGTCGAAGATGACTCGGTCATAGGAAGAGTCCTCGATAAACTCGAGAATCTTGCCAAATGCCATCGCTTCATCTGAACCTGGAGGTGCCATTCCTGTCATATCGCCCATCAGTCCTGCAGCCATCTGTGCCTCAGGTCCGACAGCCCCTTCACCCATGACCTGTTGGAACTGCTCCATGCCTTTCTCAGTACTGATCTCCAGTCCCCAGAGGTTGTCAAAGCCCTTTATTGGGATGATTTCTCCGCCAGAGATGTCTTGGTCGAAACTATCGCTGAGACTATGTGCAGGATCGGTCGAGAGAACTAGGGTCCGAAAACCATGTCGTGCAGATAGTACAGCCATGGCGCCAGCTGAACTGGTCTTTCCTACTCCACCTTTACCACCTGCAAGAATGAACTTGACAGTGTCTTTGTATATGATGTCCTTTAGAGTCATTGACTTGCCTCTTGGGAGTCGTCACCCGGGTGAGGTTTTTAACTCTTCCATAGGCCATAGGGTTAAGTAGTTGAAGCAGTTACGTCAAGACAATATCGAGGTAGAGGAATGTCGTTTCCGCAGGTTCGAACTACAGCATTGGAGTTTGCTCCAACTGTCTTGAAACTCTTGGGAATAGAGGTCCCTGAAGGACTCTTTCCTCCAAATGAAGAGTTGGTAAAGAAGTTCAACCCAAAAGCTGTAGTCATCATAATGATAGATAACTTCGGACTTTTCGAAGCTGTGGTGTACAAACCAGAGGCCCTCATCAAGAACATGGAGGTCTTGGCACTGCTTGAAACCACTGATCCTTACGCATTACCCCTCATCAAAAGACTACTGAAAGCACAGAGAACCGACTTCCATCTCCTCCAATATGTCAAGAACCACGGAAAGGTAACACGGGTCATATGCCGCGAGGAAGATATGGTTCATTGCGAATTCGACCCGGCATATACAGATCGACCCCGGGATGACATGGCCACCTATATCGAGGCAACGAAGCAGATTGTCAAGAGCGAACTACTCTATCTACACTTTCTAGATTTTGAGAGTCTTTATGCTCAATACGGACATCGAACTCCGCCAAAGACCCTACTTGAGAAGATTGTTCGGAGAACTGACAATTGGATCAAGGTGCTTTACCGACAAGCTCGTGTTGGCACACTCTTTATCGTTGTAGGGAACCACGGTCGTCATCCTATACCACTAGACTACGAAGGAAAACTAGCTGAGTGGAGGAAAGCAAACTCTCCCATTGCGATGATGTTCCAGAAACGTTCAGAGTGATTATCTTCATACACTCTGCCACAATACGGCAAATGCTGGAACTCCAAATAATATTGCAATTAAAGCTAGAACCAGACACAACTTCCAGAAGCTTATCTTTCTAGCTAACCGTAAGAGAAATTCCATTGATGCAAGACCGACTACGAACACAATTGCTTCGATGAGAAACAGATCTAGAAGTGTAACACTTGAAGGAATTGGACTCCCTGTAACAATCTCCAAAGCGAGAATTCCAAGTACTGCTGGTACGCTCATCAGGAAGCTAAATCGTAGTGCAGTTTCTTTATCCACTCGTTGCATTAACAGTGAAGAAACTGTGACACCTGAACGGCTGAGTCCAGGGAGGACTGCGGAACCTTGCACGAGACCAGTCACAAGAGCCTCTTTATCTGTAACGTCGCGGGTTTCAAGTTCTTGACCGTTTTCAGTGGTTTGACGTGTTGGTAGATACAGAATTACTGCAGTAACTAAGAGCAGACCCCCTACAAGGATATTCAACAATTCACCATGAAATATAGCGATATACTCCTTGAGGAAGATGTAGAGGGGGATTGCAGTAACGGCAGTTCCAATTGTAGCAAGGATAAGACGTTTCAATAGAACCCTATCTTTCAGAGAGATTAGATCAAGGATTATCCTGGGATATCGCACAATGACAGCTAATGACGTACCCAGATGAAGCCAGACAACTAGAGAAAGCATCTCATTTGGATCAACAGAGGTGAAATTAGAGATATAGAAAACAAGCTGTCCCTCACTGCTTATTGGAAGCCATTCTACGAGTCCCTGAATGAGGGCTACGATTATCTGCCAGAGTTCCATGTGTTAGGGTTCTCCTACTCTGGCTGAATGTCCAGAAGAATTAAAAAGCTACTCCAATCGACTCCAGCTTATAGGGTGTAACCAACAATGGTACTTGATAATGGTCGTTTCATGAGCTCGGAATTAGGCAACATCACTCAGATGTTGGATGAGCATTTTCGTACAGCTGTGTCTGCAAACAAGATTGTGATCAATGCGATTTCGGACTGGCTTGAAGGGAAGAAATCCATTGACAAGAAAGACCTAGAGAAGATAACATCCCTTGAGGAAAAGGGTGATGCACTGAAACGCACCATTCTTAGTGAATTAGCTAAGGCTAGCACCCTGATGCAGCGTGAAGACCTTCTCAAACTTGTCCATTATAATGACAAAGGAATCGATGGTTCTGAGATTGCCTGTTATCACTTGGCAGCTGTTGTTGGAAAGTGGAACCCAGAGGGCGAGCTCAAAGAGAAGATAACCAAGCTTGGAGAATTGATAGATTCTCAGGTCACTCAGCAAAGAGAAGCGGTACGATTTCTCTCCATTAACATAGAAACCTCCATGAAACATGCTGAGGAGATCTGCAGACTTGAGAAGGAGATTGACGTCGTACAGAGAGAGATTGTTACACTGCTCTATCCACTAGAGATACCTATAGCGGTACTATTGAGATTTCGGGACTTTATCACCGTACTCGAAGATATGGCCAATTTCAGTGAAGATGCAGCCCTCGTCATTCGCACACTCTCACTCACACTGAATACCTGATGCAGCCGGTGCTATGATTTGAATCCTGAAAACCCTCTTGCACGTGCCAGTCTTGTGGGGGACAGAGGAATAGTATGGGATTCCGAACACGGTATGAGGTTATACGATGAGGGATATTTTGGTCAACCAGTAGGAATCAGAAAACCCAAGTCCTCTGTATTTGACAAACCTCTGGAGCTCTCTTTGGTTGAATGCGCATATCTGACTCAGGAAAAGAAACTCAAGGTCACTGATCAAGCCGGAGACACTCTGAGTGTGGATAAACTACTTGATCTGGGGTCGACGCTCTCTGACGAGTTCAGAGACCGGTTCTTGGTCTATTCCCAGTTGCGTGAGCGTGGTTATGTCGTACGACCTGGTTTGAAGTTCGGGACAGATTTTGCAGTCTATGAACACGGTCCTGGAAAAGATCATGCGCCGTTCCTCGTGCATGTGATTCCACAGAGGAAAGGCGTCGTTCCACTCGATATTGTCAGAGCTGGTCGTCTTGCAACTAGTGTTCGAAAGAAGTTCATCATCGCCACAGTCAAGGAGAACCATGAGATTGCCTTCTATTCGTTCGTCTGGCACAGACCATAAGTTCGCACAAACCTTAAGTTGGCAGTTTCATTGTCTTTGTTAACATCTAGCCCCGAGGATGATTCCTGATGGCTGATAAGGCTGAGAACGCGAAGGCTTTTGGTATGCTGTTGGCCAAAGCCTGGGAGAACACTCCTTCATTTATCTGCAGCAATGAAGACTACATCTACTGTCTGTTTCCCTCTGACGAGACCAAGACAACTTGGGTAGAGGCATCCCTTACTTTTCCGGATGGCTCTCTGGATCAAAAGGAAATAGATTCGAACAAGGCAATTGCCCTGCTTGTGGAGGAACTTAAGGTCCTTCCCACGTACGGTGTGAGTACAATCGTTACCACTAAGGCACAGCTGGATGAAGTGAGTGTGCGACTAGGTAATTTGGCATAGAAAGACTGTAACATATGCTCGGGTAGAACCCGAGGAGACCTTGGTTATGGATGGTGCTAAGCCATGTCTGAACCTTTAGTAACGTGTCCTTTCTGTAAACTGGAAGTCCCTGATGGACGTTTCTGCAAGCTCTGTGGAAAACCACTTCATGCAGATGACACTCCATCTCTAGAGCCAATAGACGTTGATGACCCTGAAGTTCCTATTGACATTGAACCGGTCATCAAAGTTTCATACCCTCATTTTGACGTGACTATTGCAGACATGGAGTACGAGGCTGCAATAGTGCTCTTAGCCCGCGCTGAGCTTGAAGTCGTTGATCGAGAATTGGACATTCTCATCGACAAGACAAAAGCGACCAGACAGGCCCTCCAACTCCAACAGGCTGACAAGACAGTCCTGACAGCTCGTGCTGAGGAGTTGCGCTCTGAGTTTGAGAAGACAAAGAGTCGCCGTAGGGAGTTGAAGACTGTTGAAATGCCTTTGGTTCTTGAACAACTCTTGGAAGCACTTGACACCCACGAGGGTCGCCTTTCCAAGCTTGAGAGCATCTCTGGGACAATAGACAAGGATGTCTACAGAGAACAGAGGACAGAGATTGTCGACACCCTGAAAGAGCTTCGCAATAATCTGAAGAATGCGATAAAAACGACAAAGAAGTGGGTTAGTGGCATCAAAAAGACCCTGAAGAGACTTGAGAAAGAAATCAGCAGGGTAAATGCCAAGTTTAAGATCGGGGATATCTCAAGAGATACCTTCGAATCAACAAAGTATCAACTTGAGAGAAACATCAGGATCGTGAAAGGCGGAAGAGAGCGGCTTAACACTCTGCTCCGTCTTGCTGAGAAGAGGTGAATGACCGAACAAGAAATCGGAGCGGTGAACTTTGGAAAGCAGTAGTATAGATTGTACAGCTCTCTGTAAGAGTTTCATCTGTGAAAAACAGCCTCCTGCACTCAAGATCAGGAAGCGTGGTAACAAGGAAGAGGTCTGGTGCACTTGGATTGACGAAGAGTGTGACCAGGGTTGGTGTCTTCATTCCAAATGCGCTGAGCAAAAAATGTCGCAAGATGGGAAGTGTAAGAAGGCCGTCACCCCTGTTCAGACAAAGGAAGAGGTCAAGCTTGATGCACCCTACCCTGATGCGATGCCCAAGGAAATTGCGAGGAAGTTCAGAGAAAAACGATAGTACCTAATTGCACAATGTCTATAAGCGACACCCAGTTCGCACTCAAGAAAAGGTGAACTGCAGTGTTCGAAGAAATCCGTCCCTCTATGAGGGCACTCATCTACTTCATGGTCGGGATATCACTCTTAGGAATAGGTTTCCTGTTAGGTCAAGCTGCATTCGCACTCGGTTTTTTTGGGGTCCCATAGACAGGTATCGAGTGAACTGATTTGAGCCGTCTTGATGAGATCGTCAAGCTCCTCCTGAGTTTTGATGGCATCTCTCACAAGTTTGTTCTTCCCTCAATTATTGATAAATTGCGTCTAGAGTCTTTCAGAGGTGACACTCCGCATTGGCTCGGAGAAGACTCAGCTGCAATCGATACCAATTCTGATGATTTTGTTCTTCTTACAACCGATGCCATTGTTGAGGATTTGTGTTTGAACTATCCTCGAGCTGCAGGATTCAATGCTGTACTCGCAAATGTGATGGATATCTACGCTGCAGGAGGAACCCCCACATCGTTCGCGGTTGCACTCTCTTATTCAGACCCATCAATTGGTGAGGCGCTTCTTGATGGACTGATTGCAGGCTCACACATATTTCGTGTGCCCATTGTTCGTGGGCATACAAACTCCAAGTCCAGCTCGACCTATGTGGTGGGCTCGACGACAGGCACTGTAAAGGTGAATGATCTTCTTACTGCTGGTGGTGCAGAAGCGAGCGACGTGCTTGTCTTAATCTTCGACAGAGTAGGTCAGAGGGGAGACAGCTACAAGCTGGGATGGGACTCGGTGACGAACCGATCCTCAGATGAAGTGGTCATGAGACTCTCAGTCATGAATTCACTCGCCGATGAGCACATCCTCACAGCATCAAAGGATGTGTCTGTTGCAGGAGTCGTTGGTACAGCAGCAATGATGCTGGAGTACTCAGGAAGAGGTGGAATACTCGACTTGAACGCAATCGACTCCTCCAAGCCCTCTGACATAGGATTCGAAGATTGGATTCGAATGTATATCTCCCTAGGTTTTCTTGTTGCGACACCAAGGGCGAACTTGGAACGTCTGCAAGATATCGTTTCGAAACATGGACTGTCATCCACTGTAATTGGGTTGGTTGATGACTCGGACAAAGTCAAACTCAAAATGAGTGATGATGAGCGAGTTCTATTTGATTTCTCGAAGGGTAGTGTTCTCACCCCAAAGAATGCAAACTCCTGATATCAATGCGCTATAGTTATAATGCCTCACAACTGGTATTGCCCTGAAGTGTCGGAAGTGTCAACGGAAAAGATTTGCAGTATTGTTGGTTGCAGAAAGCCTTCGAAGAGGTCCATGAAACGCGATAGGATTTCGGAGAGTGTAGCAAAGGCCAATCTTCGGGTCAAGGATGCTCGATCTAGGACAATCTATCTGTGTGCTGATCATTGGAAGACTGTGAAGAAAGTGTTCAAGAAGGACACGAAGGGTGAACGCCTTCGTTGGGGTCATTGATTCATACTGTGAATTGACCAGACGTCCCTCAGGGAGGAGTTTGAAGTGAGTCCAAAGGATGAACGAACCCTCAAATTAGAACCGAATTACAAGCTGTGGCTCGAGAGGGAAGGTAAGTATATTTTCGGACCTGGTGCCTTTTCAATAATCAAGTCCGTTCATGAGGAGGGCACCATTACCAGGGGTGCCAAAAAGCTCGGGATGTCCTATCGTTATGCTTGGGGAGTCATCAAGAAGATTGAGAAAGAACTTGGTGTGATATTAGTTGAAACCTACAAGGGTGGAACCGAAGGTGGAGGAGGAGCTCGCGTAACAGAATATGGACTAGAGCTCATGAGCCTTTATTCTTCAGTTAATGATGCTTTCAACAATGTTCTCGAGGCATCAGAGCAACTCGATCTATGAGAACCTGATGACGATTGCGTTGTTGGGACAATGACTCTTACAATCGAGACACATAATGCAGTCCGGACTGTGCATGTGCTGATACGGGAACTTCCGAATCCTGATGTTCATCGGACAGACCACCTCACAGACGTTGCATGTGTCAGGAGTGCACCGCGCTGGGTTCCTTCCAATTCCAATCATAGCGTCTCTAGAGAAGATGCTATAGAACCATCCTGCTGGACACATCCATCGGCAGAACCACCGTGGAAACCAGATTGAGATCACAAATACAGCTATGACAAATCCCATCTGGACCAGTGGCCAACCCCATTGAGAGAAGTACCAGAGAGTGTTCAGGTCTGTGGGCCACAGTTGCTGAGGTAACACAACGAATAGAATGTACGCTGGATTCAGGGGAGCAAATGCATCATTAGCAAATATCCCTAGCGTTGCCTCGAGTGCTTCCGCTGACCCAGTAGCACGTGCAAAACCTACCCAGACTGCGAAGAATGCTACTACAATGAAAATGTATGACTTGACCTTTCTCAGCTCGCTCTCTGTGTTGTGTGTAGGGCGAGTCTTAGTTCTCTTTGGAAGTGTAACAAAGTCTTGAACTGTTCCAATCGGACAGATCCATCCACAGGGAGCACGACCTACAACGACTAGTATGATCAACATAGCTCCTAAAGTAAAGAATGGAAAGATTCCTGTCGAAAACTCACGCAGCAAAGTGTCAAAGGACCCGGCTATAGCCGCAAAGGGAGCCTCTAAGGGTGCAAGAATTGGTATACTGGGCAGATTGTTCCAGATGGATAACCAGAATGCTTGGACATTCGGCATACGGAACCATGCCAGTAGTATGTATCCATTAATCCCAATGAAGAATACAAACTGAACAAATCTTCGCAACATCCTCAGATTCAGGATGAGTCCCAGAGGATTTGATGGAAGGCTTACTTTCCGATCTTCTTTCTCAACAGTTACAGGTTCCTCAGGTACATCTTCCTCTAGCTCGGACTGTTCGTCGTCAGTACCAGTTTCATCGACATAGTCGGCATCTTCTGCCATTGAATTCAGTCCTCACCGGGTGCTGTTGGCGGCGAGAACCTGAGCCTAGATTAAAAACGTTGTGCTCTAAATCACAGATTCATCCACATCAAACTGGGACTGCAAAGAATGAGATGTGGATGACACTATCAACTAAAACTACTTCCATTGTATAGAGTGTAGTCTCTTGATGGGCCGAGACTGGTTGGTCGACTGATATCTCATGAACATATGATTGAGTCCACGTCCTGGGGGATCCACTGTCCGTTGTATACAAGACTGTCAAGGTGTTCCCCGCAGCAGTCACAGTAACTCCTGAATTAATAGAAATAGTAGTCGAGGTAGTGTTGGTCAACCCGCTGTCTACGATCATTGTAGCATTGTGGATTCGCTGTGCTTCGAACTGCACTTCCTGTAGTTGTGTGGTTGTGTTTAAGGTGTCGATAGCATACATCAACACTGGAACTCCCACTATCACTGCAGTTGAGAGACCTATGGCAATGAGCATCATCTTCTCGAGCGACCGTGAAACCATGTACTTTGATTCAGCAATCCTCCCAATAAAGTCCTCTGACAATGGTTTTATGCGCAAATCCACTTCCCTCTTCTGAGGTTCAAAAATGGACAATCTCATCCCAGTGCATGTTGGACTCATGGGTCACATCGACCACGGTAAGACCGCACTAGCCAAAGCACTGAGTGAGAAAGTTTCAACTGCTGGACTGGACAGACATCCACAGGCTCAGAAACGGGGAATCACTATCGATCTTGGATTCACAATGTTTGAACTGGACAATTACTTGGTTACCTTGGTAGATGCACCAGGGCATGCTGACTTGATCAGAAGTGTCGTAGCTGGAGCAAACATTATTGATTCTGCAATCTTGGTTGTAGCAGCAGATGAAGGTCCAATGGTCCAGACGGGAGAGCATGTTGTGGTTGTACAATCAATGGGAGTCGATTCCATTGTGGTCGCGCTCACAAAGACGGACCTTGTCAATGAATCACAGCTGGCTGATATAGAACAGAAGATACGCTCGATCCTTGCTGATACACGCTTTTCGGAGGCACCTATAATTCAAGTTTCTGCCCATTCAAATCAGGGCATTGAAGAACTCAAAGATGCACTTCGTGATACAATTCAACCCCGAGCAAGAACTCTAGAAGGACCACTTATCCTTCCTATTGACCACGCCTTCCCAGTCAAGGGTCATGGAACAGTAGTGACGGGAACTCTACTCCAGGGTACTGTCAAGGTGGGAGAGTCGGTTGAAGTCGTTCCACTCTCAAAGACGAGTAAGGTGCGCTCGATACAGACCTTTGGAGAAGAACGCGAGAATGCATCAGCCGGAGACCGTGTTGGAATCAACATTCCTGACATTGATGATTCGGACATAACACGAGGAGACTATCTCGCTACTCCAGGAAGTATGACTGCATCCTCCGGGTTCATAATGATGATGCAGACCAATCCATTGTATCGAGAAAGAACCACGAAGAGAATGGTGGTGAATGTATCTGTAGGCATGCCCTCCGTAACAGGACAAATCATCCCGCTCAGCGAGGATAGAGTTGTATTGGATGAATCCACAGGCACATCATTCCCTGCTGCAATCCTGTTACAGAAACCTGTTGCACTAAGAACGGGTACGAGGGTGCTTCTACATCGAACAGACCTTTCCCCCGCACAAATGAGAATTGTTGGAGCAGGACATGTTGTGGATGTCCCAGAGAGGATCATGCTTCTCAGACCCCGTGTGAGAACTGGGAAGGTTCATCGGATCCGTGAGGATGATGTACTTGTCGAAGGTCTTGCCTCAAGTAAGGAGATTGCTGCGCGGTTGGCTGATGCTACAGTCCGATGTAATAACGGAGTGGTTGGAATTATTAGGCAACCATTTGGTACACGGGGCGTAGTCATCGTAGACTTTGAAGATTCGGTGACTGAGAACGAGGAAGTCTACTACCAGCGACTAACCGAGGAGGAATATAGATTTGGATGAAGACGAAATCGAACGCATCCTTGAGAAGACGATTCCCGATAACATACTACGTCGAGGCCGTACGACCGTTGACTCACTACTTGGTCCTGTGAAGGATGTACTAAATCGGCGACTCTTTCCCAAGAAAGCGTTGACTGACCTACAGCTCGAGATGATGTTCCAACTGCTCTCTTCGATGGACACAGACAAGGACCCAGAGGCTGCAAGAGTTGGCGAACGAGAGGCCAGAGTTGCATCTCCTTATGTAGCTCGCCTGTCAGCTGGGTTTAATCATGGCATAGGACGAAGCGGAGAACTAGCCGCACCTCAACCCAAGGCTCCTGGAGCATCACAAATGCAACAAGTTGCAAACAACGTAGCTCTTGATGCGATTCGGAAGTTGGGTCTCAGCAACATGAAAGGTGGTCTTGTCACACCCCTCTCCACAGGCATGACGATTTCCCTAGTTCTCGGAGCTCTCAGAAGAGAATTTGGAGTGAAACGAGTTCTCTTTCCTAGAATAGATCATACATCACCACATCGTGCCATTGCACTCAGTGGTCTTGAGGAAGTGATTCTCCCAACAATCATCGAAGGTGATGCTGTAAGAGTTGATCTTGATTATTTGGAGAAAGAGATTGAGAAAGGTGAATCCGCCGCTGTTCTGGCAACTACCACGTTCTTTCCACCACGGGAATCGGATCCGGTGAAAGAGATTGCAAAAGCATGTGCTGGCAAGAACATCCCTCTAGTAATCAATAATGCATATGGTGTGCAATCTGAACGGGTGATGGCTGAGATTCGTGCTGCTGTAGACGCTGGAAGAGTTGATGCAGTTGTTCAGAGCAGTGACAAGAACTTCTTGGCTCCTGTTGGAGCCTCTATCGTAGTCACCCCGAAAAAAGAATTCATTGACTCAATCGCTGATACCTATGCTGGTCGAGCAACCGCAGCTCCAGTTGTACAGACACTTGCAGCCTTACTGGCTATCGGACTTGAAACCTACAAGGATCTTCAGAAGGAACAACTCGAGAACAAGACTTTCCTTGAACAACAGATGAATGAGGTTGCTGAAAAACTGGGTCAGAGAGTGCTCTCTGTGTGGAACCCTGTAGCATTTGCCATGACAATGGATGGACTCGACGTCAGTGAGATTGGTGCCAGACTCTATAATGCACGAGTTACTGGACCTCGCGCCGTCGAAAAGAGTGGATTGGGATCATCTGTAGAAAACTACCCTCACAGTTACATTGTCATGAATGCAGCTATTGGCGCCTCAAGGAACGACGTAGAAACAGCCACAAAGAAGCTCTATAAGGAAGCTAGCAATTAGACTAGAAGACCCTTGAGGGAGGGCAAGACAGATGGACGAAGAGATGACAGAGGTTTCACGCAAACTTAGTTACAGCAGTGTTGATCCTGCCGTCGTATTCAGGCTTGCTTGGTATGTCGTTGCTTCCAAACCCAACCTGATTCTAGAGGAACACAGTGAGGCTGAGAGTCAAGACTTTCAGGGGTCTGCAAAGTTCTCTCTCAGGATTGCTGGTGAGGCAGCTCATGCTGGGATACAGGTGACAGAGACCAAGTCTGCTGTGGAACTGTCAG
Source organism: Candidatus Thorarchaeota archaeon (assembly GCA_019057595.1). The sequence goes on along the minus strand of DXJI01000015.1, from coordinate 5,593 downwards.
TCCAGGGTCACGACGAGGTAGCACTAGCAGTCTACCTAGATGATCACATACAGGCTATGGACAACACCCTGTCAAAGTATCAAGCACTGCCGGAAGAGGAAAAGTCCAAACTCAGGAGAGCACTGGTCGCAAAGACCTGTTGGGACAGGGTAGTCAAAGAAATACTTGCGAAGGCTCCAGCAAATAATGTCTACATACAAGTGGCTCATGGCAGGGAGATGATGATCAAAGCTACCGAGGGAGATGGAAATGTTCCCTCTGCCGCTCTGACAACTGCTGCGTGGTTGACAAAAATCGAATCGCTACCTCGTGAGGAAACCATGCCTGGTAACATTGCGTCAGAACTCGCAAAGAAGAGCATCGAATGGAAACGAGAAACACAAAACATCATCAGTCGTTACATTTAGATTAGTTCTTACTCACAAATAATCCTGGCCTTCTACAGGAACGGTGGTCCGATCCCGTGGGCTTCAAACCCATGAACGTGCAAGCGTTGAGAGTTCGATTCTCTTAGGAGGCCGCCATCAATCCATTTCTATTTTGCTACAGTACCCCTCATCATAATAGAGGTCCGTCATTGAAACTAGTCCTCAAAGTAATTCGTTCAGTTTTTCAAGAAGCACATCACTAACACGTTCTACTGGTATTCTTCCCTGATTTGCTTCTCGAAGAATACTTCTTCTTACTGCTGATACCTCCCTGTTTCCTCTCAGCTCGGGATTATCCTTTAGGAATTTAGATACAATCAGTCTGGTGTTGGTATCAACCTCATTGAATTCAGTACCTGACATTTTGCCAGGTTTTGGGTCAAGTGCAGGTTCGAGATCTTCGAGAATCTCAATTATCTCTGTAACAATACTGTCTAGTTCTTGAATCTCCATGTCAACTTCTAGCTCCGAGTTGTCCCAGAGATAGCGTCTTCCTGGATTGTCAAATCTCCCAAAGATGTCTTCGATCACACTGTCAGGAATCTTTGTATCTGGTTTTTCTCGGTTCCATTTCAGAGCAGTGGTGACTGGAGTAGCGACGTGAATGATGGCAAATCCAAATCCATTTTTGATAGCTATATTGAACAACTCATGTCGCATGCTAGTGTAGTAGTTCGTGTCATCATGAATCACACTCTTCCCGTTTGCGACTAGCTCATTCACCTTGACCAAAGCTGCTTCTCGGACTGGTTTCTCTTTGTCTGGTTTCCAATCATTATAGTACGCATCATCTCGCCAATCGTCTGTTCTCACAATCTCGACTTCGAAGTCTAATGCCCTTTGAATTGCATCAGCAAGAGTGGATTTACCAGATGCGGGAAGACCACAGAGGGCGAGAATGAACTTATTCAATTTAATTCAGAGACATCAATTCGTTTCAAACAAATGAATGTAGTGGAAAAATAGGAAAGAGTAGTTGGGAGAATTCCCAACCACTATGGTTTGATTGTAATCTTGAGACTCTTTGCTAGGTCTTTGTACCTGTTACGAACAGTCACTTCAGTGACGTTTGAGGCCTCTGCAATCTCTCTCTGGGTCCTTCGGTCATTCTCAATGATTCCTGCGATATAGAGAGCTGCTGCAGCAAGACCACCGGGGTCCTTACCTGCTGTGATACCCTTCTCTCTGGCATCGTTGATAATGTTCATTGCAGTCTGGACAGTCTTCCCATCAAGAGCGAGGTCTGCGGAGATCCTAGGCATGAGGTCGTTTGCAGAAGGAATTGGAACCTTTACGTCAACGTTTCTCAGGATGAGTCGGACACACTGCCCAAGCTCTTTCCTGTTGACCCTTGCCTCTGTGACAACCTCGTCGAGCTGTCGTGGGATCTTGTGAATTCTGCAAGAAAGATAGATGGTTGCAGCCACCATTCCCTCGATGCTTCTACCCCTTACAAGTCTCTTGCTCAGAGCCTTACGATAGATTAGAGCTGAGGTCTCCTTGGTTTCGTGTGGGACACCAAGTTGTGAGGTCAGTCTATCCATCTCACTCATAGCAATACTGAGATTCCTGTGCTGAGAGCTGTGAACCAACGTTCTGATCTGCCATTTACGCATTCGGTAGATGGCTGCACGACTGCTTGCGGCAATCGCTCGGCCGTTGGCATCTCTGTCGCTCCAGCCAATGGTGGTTGCAAGACCCTTGTCTGCCATTGTCAATGTCATTGGAGAACCTGTCCTGGCCCTAGCATTCCTCTCTTCGGCTGTGAATGCTCGCCATTCAGGTCCTCTGTCTAAGATTCTTTCGTTGATTACACACCCGCATGATGTACAGATGTTCTCACCGCGTCTCAGGTCTTCATAGAAATCACTGCCACCGCAAACGGAACATACTGAAATTCCTTTCCGTCGCTGCGAGTTGGCACGAGCTGGTTTGGCCATTTGTCAATCACCTTTATCGTTCCCCCTGAAATATAGCCGCCTACATGCTGAGTCTATCAATATGCAAAATAGAAGCCCAGAGAGAATGCTTCCCCAAGCGCTATTATTTGCGTATATAAGTCTAATCATGAGTGAGCTGCTGTACCAGCACTTTTCGACTTTTTTCTCAGAGGTTGTTTGTTTCAGTATTTTTCCGAGAAAAACATACTGTCCTCATACATACGGCACTCAATAGGTGAGATTATCAGAGCACTGTTGAAAAATCATGGAATGCTGTAGAAATTACTGAAAAATGAGGATGAGGCGAACGCCCGAAGCGAAAGGATGTCTAGCTGTGTGGGGGCAGCCGGATCAAGGAGATGATCGGACGTTCAACCTCTTGGTTATTCACAGTCTACTCTAGACAGGAGATCTGTTTGACAGCAGACTCAGGGATGATGTGGATATTGTCATAATACTCAGTATCACCCTCTTCGACAACTGTTTTTGACAGTGCTACCTTCAGCATTCCTTCGTCCTTGCCTAGCATATATCCTGCAACGTATTGGAGTGGAACACGCATCTTCTCTGCCTGTTCCTTTGACATCGCACAGCACTCGACCCCCGGACTCTCAAAGATGACTTCTACGGTTTCGTGGTCCTCACATGCTGCGTGTCGACTCAATTCCTTGGTTCTCTCAGTTATTCTTGTTTTTCCACTGATACTCTCAACTCTAGAATGGTCATAATGGAACGGATCTCCAGTGAGTCGGTGAACTGTAGGTGCTAGGAAGAGCGTCTTCTCCGACAGTTCAGCGATGTCCTCGCCACCATCGACATATCTCTTGTCTTCGCTTTCTCCTACAAGGTATCGTATCCTGTAATGTTTAGCATCAACTTTCTTCTTCTCTTCACCTTCATTCACGGTGACCATTGTGTCGTCCCACATCTCCATTGCTGAGAAGGGATTTTTGCTTGCGTCAATCATTGATTATCCATCCTAAGTAAAAATTTATTAACAATAGTTAAATACACAATAGTTAACTTATAAGGTTGCTGACCTACGATTAGGCCAGTCAAGGATTGAAATGTAATGATAGAGTATATCGTCGTCATCCTGGCTTCCACTCTGTTTGGACTACAACATAGTGGACTGTCAGCACTTCGAGTCAAAGGAAAAATCATTGATCGCTGGGGGAAAGAAGGATATTCCAGGATTTTCAGCAGTACTAGTATACTCACACTTCTTATTGCATTCCTTTCTATGAATTTCTGGAACTGGCTCTATTTCATCTTCCAACCAGACCTGATTCAGCCATTTCTTTTCATCTCAGGAATACTTCTTGCTGTTGGAGGAGTAGTTCTCTCAGGAATGGCTTCACGAGTGATATCTGTCAGTACAGTGGCTGACATGAGGACTGACAGGAAAGCAGAGTTGATCACTGGTGGTATCTATTCCCGTATTCGACACCCGCTGTACCTAGCAACAGTCTTTGTGTTCTCTGCTTTTGCTCTAATCTACCCATTTCCCATCGTAATCGTGTTCTCTCTCTGTATGATTCTCTACACAATGATAGGTGCATATTTTGAAGAACGAAAACTTGTGATACATTATGGGGAAGAGTATCTAGATTACAAGAAATCTGCTGGCTTCATTCTTCCAAAGATGAGATGAAAGACTGATCGTTACCATTTTCTTCTCTTGGATGCAGACTTTTCCTGCTCAACTTCCATAGGAGTCCAATTGTCTCCCAATGGAGCTGCTATTCGTGCTACCGCATCCCCTTCGAAGACATAGTTAATGCGACTGAGTGAGATAGCTGCTCCATCATATGGTGAAACAACGTCACTTTTGTCTTGGACCTGGCCTATGACATCTCCGCTCTTTACAAGCTCTCCAAGATTTACAGTGGGTACAAAGAAGCCCTCGGTTCCTACATTGACGTGCTGTAGTCTACCCACTAGTGTGTTTGAAGCCTCAATCTTCTCTCCGGGAATCATATCCTTGATTCTCATCAGATTCAGGAGCGCCTCCCTCACCTCCACAGCTGCCTGTGAATCTACCTGGTCAGTGTCTCCTCGCATCTCAATTGAGACCGCAGGGATTCCCTCATGAGCTGCCTCAGTAGTAAGTGCTCCTCGGATTCCAGTAGATTGTGCAACATAGGGAAGAGCAATCTGAGATGCGAGGTTGCGGACATGGATATAGTCCCTGTGCATTGCAACTATGTGACTGGCACAGTTTTGCCAACCCGTTCTGAGATGGACGACAAATTCAGCAGTTGATGCCTTGCGCCAGATCTCCCAGGCAGTCCTCTCAGTCACCGTTCCATGTTCGTTTCCGGGGAAGACAGTATCAAGATCCTTCGAGTCTAATGCAGAAACCCTTGATCCAAGTCGAAACGCGAGTGGACTAGCCACAGGCAGGAATGAGACTGAACCATCGATTCGATCGAGTCCCTCGAGGTGCTTCATTATGAGGTAACTAGCATAGACGTCTGTTGCAGACCGTCCATCGAAGGCTGCTACAATCAAGATGTTTGGTCGCTCTTCGCCAAATGTGTAGTAACCCAACGTTGTACCAGTCTTAGGATCGATGTCCACTGCATCCACTACAGCCTTCACCATGACAAGACCTTCTTTCAACTGATGGTTTTAACAAGTGGTGCAAAAATATTAAGCAGTGTAAGACCATAGTCGGGGGTCAGATCCACTCAGGTTTGCAGTTGAAGAAGAAGATGTCTGATTTGAACTCCTTTTCTAGAAAGTAATCATGTCTGCTCAGGGCGAATTTACTCTCAAGAGGAATGTGTGGCTGATCGAATATATCAGTGTGACCACACATGTCGGGATTTCCTATCCACACGAGAGGAATCCCTGATTTCACTATCTCAATCCCAGTCGTTGAGAGATAGGGCTCCCAGCACATGATCACAAAGGAAGGTGAATACTTAGCAACTGCATCCAATGCATCTAGTGTTTCGACCCACTTTGGATATCCAATATTATAACGTCCGTCCCTACTATCGGTTGCAATGATTTGTCTCTTGATTGAGGGTTGAAGAAACTCAGAAAGTCGTCCATCACCACTCATAACTTCCAGAACGGGTGGTTTCTTTCTTCTACGACCCAAGGCTTTGTCAAGAACCTGTGCCAAATCCTCGACAAACTCTGTGTTGAAGATCTGAAAAATCCATCTGCCTGCAACATTCGCTCCATCGCAGTATGACTTCACATCACCTTTCT
>DXJI01000014.1 GCA_019057595.1 Candidatus Thorarchaeota archaeon | reverse complement strand
AAGAGCGGCATCGATCTCATCGAATATGTAGAAGCTCGCTGGACTATACATCTGAATGGCAAAGATCAGTGCTAGACCGGTTAAAGTCTTCTCTCCCCCACTCATGGCATCTAAAGTGACCAGTTCTTTTCCTCGTGGTTTGGACCTGACTGTTATCCCTCCCATCAGTGGATGTTCGGGATTCTCAAGCATAAGGTTCGCCTCTCCTTCTGGTGAGAGTTGTGCAAACACCGTGGAGAAGTTGTCTGCAATCTCGTTGTAGACCGTAAGGAATTTCTGAGTCTTCTCAGCCTCCAACTCTTCCATGAAGGCAAGAATCTCATTTCGTTCATCTTCAAGACGGGTCTTCTTGTCGACAATCTCTTCGTACCTGTCCTTCTCTAGGTCGTAGTCAGTGAGCGACTTCAGGTTGACTGGACCCATTGCCTCTAGTTCACGCTCAACCTCTTTGATTTTATCTTCGAGTTCCTCTATCTCCTTGTAGGTGAGCTCACGCTTGTCTTCCCTGTCCTCGAGTGCTTCCTGAGTATCTGCTACCGTTTTCAATTCAGCCACGAATGCAACAATGTCAGTTTCTAGCCTATTCTGTTCAGTCTGTAGACGGTAGACAGCCTTCTCATTGGAGGTTTGGACTTCCCTGATCTCCTCGTGTCGCATTCTAAGGTTTCGAAGGTCCTCTTTCAATGTCAACTGACGGACACGTTTGTCTTTGACTGCGTCGTCTATCTTTTCCCTCTCTTCTCTGAGTTTCTCAAACTCGGTTTCTCTCTCAGAGAGACCCATCTGCAACCGTTTGAGTTCCTCATCAAGCCCTGGAATAACTGCTTCTTGCGAGTGGATTTTAGCCTCCAGATCAATCGCCTTTGGTCCAAGCCGTTCATCCAGAGCCACTCGAACAGATGTGATCTCGCTCTGGAGTTTCTCCCTTTTCCTGCTATACTGTTCCAGGACCTCTTTCAGGTCTTTGATTTCTTGATTGAGTTTGCTGGCATCTGACGAAACTAAGGCTTGATTTGCGTCATCCCTCTGCGCCCGGACTCTCTCACGCTGGACACTCAATTCATCATCTCGCTCTTGGAGATCCTTGACTTGGATTTCTAGTTCACTGATTGTGAGGTTAGCCTTCTCAATTCTCTCTCTCAGAATTTCTGACCTTGTATCTTGTTCCTCAAAACGTTCTTCAAGTCTGTTCAGTTCCATTTGAAGTCGATAGTTCGCATTCTCAAGTCCTTGGACCTCTTTTTCTAATGTGCTTCTCTCCTTACGGAGTGAGGTCTGTTTGTCCCGTAAATCGGTAAGTATCTCTTCAAGCCCCTGAAGACGCTCAGTAACCTCAGGGCTTGTATCTTCGACCTGAAGGGATAGCCCTATTGCAGCCTTCTGGAAGTAACCTCCAGTCATTAATCCGGAACGTTCAACGAGGTCTCCATCAAGGGACACTGCTCTTTGACCACGGAATCCTTGGCTTTTTGCTGTATCGAAATCTTCAGTGACGATTGTGTCTGAGAACACAAACTCAAAAGCTGGTCGCATTTTAGATTCGAACTTCACCAGACTCAATGCAAAATCAATGACACCCTCATCTTTGGGCAACTTACCAGGTGCTTTTGTCCTAATCTTGTCCAGGGGAATGAAGGATGCTCTACCAACTCTCTCCTTCTTCAACACCTGCACACATTCGGTTGCTACGTGCTCGTTCTCTACAACGATATGAGAGAGCCGGTTCCCACCAGCAATCTCTAGAGCGACTGAATAATCGGGGTCAATTGTACCAAGTTCAGCCACTGTCCCATGGATCCCACTGATGACATCCGCATCTCTTAGCTTCAAAATCATGGCAATGGCACGTCGTCTCTTGAGAAATGCGTCTTCTGCCTCTTTTAGGGCATCTTGGCGAGCCTGTACTTTGATGAGTTCTTCTCTAGTCTGAGCTACGATTTTGGTGCTCTCTATGACCTCAGCATCAGAGGTTGTGAGTCTTTTCTCCAAGCTCGAAATCTCTGCTTGTTTAGTCTTCTCTAGCTTCTCTGACGCTTCGAACTCGTTTTTCTTCTCAGGGATACTCTCTTTCAACTCTGCAATCTCGCTTTCTGCAGACTGAAGACGTTCAGTAGCATCTCGTACTTCTTCATACGCAAGTCCGAGTTCTCTATTGTCTGACTTTATCGTAGACCTGACCTCAGAAACTCCTTCATCTAGATGACGCATCTGATTGTTCAAATCTTGAAGACGAAGAGTAGTTTCATAGTATGTTGTTTGCGCCTTCTCAGCTATATCCTCCAAACGAATAATCTCAGCAGTCGTGCCAGCAATCTCTTTCTCTAGCTCGGTGAGATCGCTGTTCTTATCCTTCATGACCTGTTCATTGTGACTTATTTCGTCCTGTGTAGTCTGTAGGTCTTCACTGAGAGATTCACGCTCTCCTGTCACTCTATCATACTCGGACTGTGACCGTTCAAGATCACCCTTCACATGACTGACTGCTGCAGAAACGATACCATACTGCTCAGATACACGAGTCGAGTCGCCTCCTGTGATCTCGTCAATATCATGGTCTATCTTCTCGATTTCAGTGTCGGTAGTTCCTATCCCATCCTCCACCTCAACAAACTCCTTGACCAGACTTTCAGCCTCCTCAGCTCTTTGTACAAGGGTTTCGTTGATAGTGTCGATTCTCGATTTACCTTTGATAGTACTCCAAGCGAGAATGTCGATTCTATGTTTTCGGATTTGGTCATTGAGACCTTGATACCTACGCGCATCAGACATATCTTCCTCAAGCTTCTCAAGCTGTCTGCGACGTTCTTGAAGTTGAGTGTCCACCTTACCCAGGTTTCCCTCACTCTCGGAGAGTTTCTTGAGAGCGCGGTCCTTCTGTTCGTCGTACGCAGAGATCCCTGCTATTTCCTCAATCAGCTTTCGACGTTCATTGGGATTGACCTTGACCATCTGGGCAATCTCACCCTGTAGCACAAGATTGTAGCCGTTCGGGTCCACACCAATGGCGCCTAATACGTCGAGGACTGCAGTCCGTGTGACGACTTTGCCATTGATTCTACACACTGACTTCCCAGTATCGTGCAACTGCCTCTCTATCACTACTCTATCCGCATCGATTTGCAACTCACGGTCCTTGTTATCGAAATGGATCTCTACAACAGCGGATTTTGCCTTAGGTGGCATGTGTGGTTTCGGCGGTGAGTAGAGAAGGTCTGAGAAGACTGTTGCTCTCAGGGTCTTAGCACTGAGCTGACCAAGGACAAACAGGATTGCGTCCACAACATTTGATTTGCCGGAACCGTTTGGACCTACGATACAGGTGAATCCTTCATTGAGCCTAATACTGACTGAATCTCGTCCGAACGATTTGAAGCCCTTGCATACTAGCTTCTCAATGTGAACCAAATCCCGTTCCCTTCCGGCAAGTTACAGTCAGATCAGCCATGGCGTGACCGAGTGTGTTATTCTGATTTTACACGGGCCTAAATACGGTTGGTATGACACCGGTATTACCCCAGCTATGCCTGAGTAACGTATTCAGACCAACAGGGCATCCTCTACTGTATTGAAAAGTGTAACTCTGTGGACTTGGATAGGCGCGTACTAACCAATAATCGATAACAATGCTCGTCGAAGGGCCATCCTCAAAAGTCCGAGGGACTCTCTTGCACCTTCTCCCGCAATTCCAGCCAGTACAATCTTCACATCCCCCAAGATGATAATGAAACCATTATCTGATGCAATACTGACTTCCTTGAGACCACCCTTGTCTAGACCTGCGGATAGTTGAGAAGAATTAGCTGCTATCTTCACGGCAAGGTCCGCAACATCAGAGTGCTTCGTTCCTCCGCTGATAGTGTGCCCAAACAATACCTTTCCCTTAGCATCGCAAATTACTATACCTTCCAAATCTGCATTCGCAGCCATTGTATCCTGTACACATTGTTCTATCTTTGCTTGATCCACCATCTGTGAGTTTTCCTCCCTAGAGGGCTTAATTGTCTACCCTGCTGTTCAGTCATTGGTGTGTAAAAACATTACTCCTCTGTGTGCACTTCCCGTTTTCGGAGATATTATTCGTCGATTCACTTAAAACCGCTCACGTAAAGGTCAGCCAATAAATTTTGGAGGCGCAAATTGAATGCCTATGTTGAGAACCAGCTCAGAATCCTTTCCAGCATCAAAGAAAGTACTGAGCGATATTCCTTACGTCTTGCGTGTAGAATTTGGTCATCTAGCGCATGAAACAACAAAGATTGTAGGAAAACCTATTGCATGCCACAAGTGCAATGGTTTCCTTCTTAGTGTGGACCAAATTAAAGAGGATTCAAAGGTGGGCAAGCATTTTGTATGCCCATTCTGTTCAACGCTCAATGTTATTGAGGGTGATGTAGTTGTTGCTGGTGATGATACCGACTTCGTTGTCAAACCACCCCCTGATCCAAGTACAACCACCGATGCGATTGCTATAGGTGGGCAGTCATTCCTTGGACTCATTGATGTTTCAGGATCAATGGCAGGAGTGAACCTTGCTGCAGTGAAGCGCAGTCTGAACACATCAATCGACAGCCTGGCAGCAAATGCACCGAACACAATGTTCGGTCTGATCGAGTTTGAGAGTTCTGTTGTGGCTAGAAATCTTGAGAATGGAAACCCAGTTGAGCTTCCAAGAGACTCTTTTGCAAGTTTCAAGGACATCGAGAATTCCACAAAGAAACTTCTTGATAACATAAAGCTGGTAGGTGTTGGTAAGAACAAGGACAAGCTGAAGAAACACGTTCAGGCACTTCGGGACCAGGGTGGAACAGCACTCGGTCCTGCAGTGGGAATGGCTTGCGTGATTGCCAAACACCGAAATGTGGGCAGAGTAGTCCTTTTGACTGATGGATTGGCAAATGAGGGAATTGGCGCTCTTGAAGGGTATCAAGTCACTCCTGCTAGCAAATACTACGAGGACGTTGGCAAAATGTTCCTTGACTTGGGAACAGCTGTCGATGTTGTTGGTATCGCATCGGGCAGAGGAATGGAACTCCAGACCTTAGGACTCTTACCCGAAGCAACTGGAGGTCAGATGTACTACGTCACACCCAATGAGCTTGACCGAAGTCTATCAGAGCTTGCAGGTGCCTCGCTCCTAGGAAGGGATGTAGAGGTACGTCTTATCACACCTCCTGGTGTGAAGGTCAAGGATGCATCTGGAGTTTCTCGAGCAGTTGTTGATCAGCTCAAGAAGACGAGTAAAAGTAAGATTGGAGTTGTTGGCGAAGACCACGAGCTCTATTTCGAGATAGAACCCGAGAAAGAGATCAAGGAATCTGAAGTTCCAATCCAAGTCCAGGTGACCTACACAGATGGGGAGGGTGCTCGGAGAGTCCGTGCAGTCACAACCAAACTTCGTGTTGTCAAGAAAGAAGAAGAGCTCATGGAGACCCTCGATCCAACCGTGGGAGCAACCTTTGTCACCCAGAAGGCTGGAGAGGAATCTTTCAGCGGTGATCGAGAGAAAGGCCGAAAGCGTATCGCCTCCTTCAGGAAGGCTCTGAAGGCAAAGGCAGGTGGCGCACCCAAAGCTGTTCAAGCAATGTTAGACAAGACTGACAATGTGCTGAACAACGAGGAAGAAGAGATTGCTCGTCAGGAAGAGATGCTTGCAGAAGCACCATCAGCTGCACCTTCTGGAGCTGCAGATGAGGCTTTCACTGGTAGCCTTGCTCAGATGAAGCGGAGCTCAAAGAAACTCTTCGATGACGACGAGGACGACGTATAGCTCTAGATCTTACAATCACAGGCCGTGTTCTGGATTCAACACGGCCCAACCTCTTTTTTCACGTAACACAACCGTTTCCCGATACCTAGACAATCTTGGACATCATGGTCCTTGATTGATGTTCGGTTCCTGCTTCCCAGAGGTCTGCTTTTTTGTCAATCACAAAGGAGTGACTAAAAGTCTTACATCCTCTCCACAGGCAGTTAGAGTCCCCGGCAAACTGACGGTGACTTGAGCTCCTCCCAGTAGGCTTTGTGGACTACCAAAGGAGTCAGAGGTTTGTCCTGACAGGACAATAAAAAGACATACAATCTTCACTTCTTCAACTGTCTAGGCTAATTCAGGTCTATTACAGCTGTAACACAACCCCAAATATGCACCGAATGCGCAATTGGTGCCTGTGGAGTGGTAACATATCTCCACAAGTCTAAAATAGTCAACTGCGGCGTAAATGTTAACAAACAGTTGACGCAGCGAGGATACTGCAAGTTGATTAGTCAAGAAAAGCTTCAAGGGATTCTTTCAAAAATCAAGGCACAGGAAGGAGTACGAGGGGTTGTCGTGACTAACATGGAGGGTCTACCACTAAGTAGTGATTTGGACCCCGAAACTACAGAGAATGTCGCTGCTATCATAACCTCCCTCGTTGGCAAAGCACTAGATGCTGTGCGCGAACTTCGAGAGGGGTCACTGTCATTTCTGACCCTTGATACTACCAAGGGCCAGATCAACATCGCACCGGAAGTGAGTGAGGGCCTAATATTGGTCGTCCTCAAGAATAATGAATGAGGCGTACTGAAATGAGTGATCCGAAAGCATTTGATAAGATTCTCACGGAGATTATCAGGCAAGACAAAGGTATCAAAAAAGTCATCCTAGTAGATAAGACAGGATTGACGATTGCCAACGTATCCAAGCTGTCATACTATCCCGTAGACGTTGACAGTATAGGAGCGATAGCCAGTGCGGTATTCTGTGCAAGTGAGGAGCAGGGCAAGAACCTGCAGATCGGGGAGCTTGAGATAGTCACTTCTGAGTTCTCAGAGGGCAAAATCTTCGCTTCAGCCTGTGGGAAAGGTGTACTCTGTGTAGTATCAGAGGCAGAGGTTAACATTGGTCTGATCCGGCTTGTGATGAAGAAGCAGGGCGTACAACTAGCAGATGAGCTTGACAAGTTCCTGGCTGTCGAGCCACTATCCCCCAAGGAGAGTGAGCTGGACGAAGAGGATCTCAAGTCAGCTTTGGCTGAGCTCGAGCGTGTGTGAGTTCAACCATAACACATACAGTTGTATTGCGTCTGGCAGCGCTACTATGTAGTGCATTTTGAAATGATGAGTCCAATCTATCAGCAAAGCCATCCCAACGCAACCTCCCGTGCCACAAAGGCTTTTATTAGACTGAACTTTTCTTTCAATCAACATCCCACTAAAGGGACCTCTGCAGTGACACAATGAGGTGTTAACAATTCGAAAAGACGACAAGGGACGCATTCATCTCAAACTAGTATTCTATGGCCCGTCCCTGGGTGGTAAGACAACTGCACTCCGTTGGCTATACGGAAAAGTCGAAGGGCTACAGAAGGGTGAGTTCACTGCTATCGAGGATGAGACCAATCGTACGCTATTCTTCGATTACGTACCTATGTCAGCCGGCGGGAGAGTCTTATTCGATGTCTTCACCGTTGCCGGACAGAAGAGGCATAGACACCAGAGGAAAGTAGTGCTACAGGGTACTGATGGAATTCTCTTTGTTGCTGACTCTTCACCTGATCAACGTGATGAGAACACTGAGAGTTTCGAAGAACTGAAACTGTTTCTTGGAGATGCTCTTGGTCGTGAGATTCCAATAGTGGTCATGCTCAACAAGCGAGACCTCCCCAACAGAATGTCACGTGACGAGATGCTAGACCTCCTAGGCCTGGGCGGAAACGTTCCCATCTATGAAACAATTGCAGTCCAAGGCGTAGGAGTTAAGAGGGCTTTCCAAGCAATAGCAAGGGAAGTAATTTTGAAAAGGATGTACAAATGACAGGTGAAACCAAATGGCAGAATCCCGCGAAGATACACTTGAAGGCGTTCTGAATGAACTGCAGGGAAGCATTCCCGAGATTCAGGCATGTGCTATAGTAAGTGTAGAAGGGCTTCCAATCGTATCGGCTCTTCCAACAGACGTCGACGAAGCAAAGGTCGCAGCCATGACTGCCGCTATGCTGAGTCTTGGTGAGAGGGCAGCGATAGAGCTTGGGAAAGGCAATCTTGAGCAGGTCAATATCAAGGGTGTCGACGGTTGGTTGTTGGTCACGGCAGCTGGAATCAACGCTTGTCTGACGGTTTCCACCACTGCAAACGCCAAACTAGGTCTCATATTCTTAGACATGAAACGTGCTGCAGAGAAGATTTCGAAAATGATCTAGTACGCCTGCGTACCCAACATTAACTCTATTAAGAGAGCTTTTTCAAATTCGCTCAGTAAGAGTGTGTCATAATTGAACTTGTCCGGTCCAATGTATAGGTTGTACGAATTCTATTTGTTCCGCCAGTTGGACAAGGACTGGGCACCTCGACACGTGGGTATCATTCTGGATGGGAACCGCCGTTACGCAAGAAAGCATGGGCTTGAGGTTCCTTGGTTCGGTCACCATAAGGGTGCCGCAAAGGTCATGGAGGTTCTCCGAATTCTTTGGGAAGCTGATGTGAAGGTCTGTACACTGTACGCATTTTCCATTGAGAATTTTGAGAGAAAGAAGGAAGAAGTGAAAGAGATCATGACCTTAGCGGAGGAAAAGTTTGCTGAGGTGGTGGATAATCCTGATGTCCATCGTCACAGGGTCAGAATCAAGGCGATTGGTAGAGTGGACCTTTTGCCTGAAGCTGTTCAGCTTGCAATAAGGGCTGCAGAGGAAGAGACCCGGGAATACAGTGATCACATTCTCAATGTCGCAATCGGGTACTCGGGCCGTGCTGAGCTGGTTGATGCTGTGAAGGCGATTGGTGAGAAAATCGAGTCTGGTGAAACAACTCCTGATCAGATAGATGAGAACATGATAGAAGGGCACCTCTACACGAACGGAGTTCCCGATCCTGACCTCATAATCAGAACATCTGGCGAGGAACGACTATCAGGCTTCCTTCTATGGCAGTCTGCTTACTCAGAGTTATATTTCGCGCAGATCTATTGGCCTGCAGTCAGACGTATCGATATCTGGCGTGCTTTGCGTTCTTACGGAGAACGGTCTCGAAGATTCGGGAAGTAAGCCCAGTCACACGTAATCCAGTCTTTTAAATATCAAAATCGGTGATTTCACACATCAGGAGATAACAGGGCTTTGTCTAGAACTCCCGTAGATGTCTACAGTGGTTTATTGCAAACACGTCTAGAAAGCTCCATTCCAAAACAGATTGAATCAGTAGTATCACGATTTACTGACAGCCAATTCGCAGGTGAGAAAATCTCTGATCATCTTACGCGATTCGTACGATTGTTCACAAGACTCATCGGATATCTTGACGGAAGAGAGGTTGCATCTCTCTCAGATGTTACTGTGGCAATTGACGTACTTGACTATTTCACCTCCTCCTCGAAGTGGTGGTTGATGTCAAGAAAGGATCCTGGTTTTGTACTTCGACCCCCGTCACGTGAACCAAGGGAGTTCATCAAATCAATTGCTAATCTCCAACTGACTGGTCCAACTCTCCAGAGGGCAGCTGTTGCAGCAGACAAGCTCTCCCGATTCCTTGAAGAACATGAATTGGCCAGTCCCAAAATGCGGAACGAACTCAGAGAGGATATAGTCTCCTCATGGGTGCTTCTCAGTGCATTCTCATGCAAAGCCCAAGGTCGAAATGTTACCACAGAAGGAGACTTTGAAACTGGGTTTGATATAGTCCGCATTCTTCTCTTCTATGTCCCCATTGAAGATTACACAACTCTTACAGCAATACGGAGACTGGCGACTCATACACTCCTTCCACAGGCTGCAAGTATTGGTTTCTCACCAGCGTTTGACAAGAACCTCAACGCATCAGTTGCCGCCCGACTGGAGAAAGTACACAGTGAGCATCTTGCTGGAATGGCGCCCTCGACCTCAGGAGCTTCACGTACAATCTTGACCAATTCATTACGGTTGTTAGGACAAATCCAGGCTGTCAATCTAGGAATCGAACGCCTTGAAGAGGAACACTACGATTCAACAATCGTCGGTGCACTCGAGATGTTCGATAAGATTGGTATCTCTTCAGAGTTTCTCCAGAATGAATCCGCGGCAGTCGAGATTTTTCAGGGTCTTAGAGTAGGTGAAGGAGTTGAGGAGAGGATACATCTTCTTACTAGAAGACTGGAAGGATTGGTTGTCGACTCCACTGGTAACAAGGACTTTCTGCTCCAGTACTCGCGCCTTGTTCCAAGACTGTTAGCCCTCTTACTCCTACTCGCGAGTAAGGCTAAAGTTTCACCAGAGGCGCCTCTAACTGATATAGATTTCAAGAGAGGACTGATTCTTCTTCATCATCTGATCAGTGGCTAGCGGCGGAGTCCGGACCATCAATCAATATCCTTGCATCTACGACCAGAGCGCCTTTTCCTTTCTCATAGACAAACGTTGGATTACAGTCCAACTCATTAATCTCGGGATTCTCTTCTATCATTTTGGACACAGCCAACATGACCTTGATCAGCGAATCCACATCACGAGGTCCTTCACCTCGAACGCCCTCGAGTATCTTGTATGCCTTGAGTTCACCCAACATCTCTCGTGCATCTGCCTCTGTGAACGGTATCAGTCTGAAGGATACATCCTTGAGGACTTCTACAAATATCCCTCCCAGTCCTGCCATCAGAGCATGTCCAAACTGAGGGTCTTTTGTGACTCCTACAATGATCTCTGTTCCCATATCTGCAAAGTCCGAGATGAACACACCTCTGCTGAGGTCGACCTCAATTCCCTTCTCTTTTCCAAAGCTCTTTGCGTTCTCCATAATCTCATCGAACGCTTTACGAACCGAGTCCTCATCCTTGAGGTTGATTTTGACCCCTCCTGCATCGGACTTGTGCAGGACGTCCTTTGAGAGTATCTTGAGCACTACAGGGAATCCAATCTCCTTCGATTTAGCAACTGCCTCATCAGCTGTGGTCGCAGTTGCGTAAGCTGGAATTGGGATTCCATATGCCTTCATTATGTCCTTGGCCTCATGTTCCAGGACAAAAGTTCTGCCCTCCTCAAGGGCAGTCTTGAAAATCTTCTTGGCTTCTTTCATTACTGATTCAGACCTCTCTCACTTCTTGCTAATTTGTCATCCTTTTATCATTTGTCAGAACAGGTTGATGGATTCAGTTCTCACTGGAGTCAACAATCACACATCCAGGTCGCCCATATAGTCCTTGTTGCTCAGCTCAGACCAGATGATAACGCTAAAAGCAGGAAGTGTTTGATTTCACTTGAGGCACAGAAGTGAGCTTTGATTTCCTCAAAGAGGGTACATCCATCCTAAAGGCATCATCCAGTGAGCTGAAGGAATGGATGAATCAGGGATTCAAAGAACGACTGAATGTCTTTGGAAACGAACTTCTTTGTTATAGCCCAACCGCATATCCTTACAAAATCAAGGATCACAAACAGGTCAGTCCTGACAACTTTGTGTCACTAAGTGTGACTGGAACATCTTGCTCGTTGAAATGTGAGCACTGTGATGGACAGCTCCTGAAAGGAATGGAATCCACTGTCACACCAGAAACCCTCTTCGAACGGTGCAAACAAATCAAGGAAAAAGGAGGAGAGGGTGTATTGATCAGTGGCGGGTCGGACTCAGAGGGATACGTTCCCCTAGAAAGATTTGGAGATGCTATTAGACAAGTGAAAACCGAACTCGAGATTGAGGTTGTCGTTCACACAGGGCTTGTGAATGAACAGACTGCACAGTCTCTGGCTGAAGCAAAGATAGATGCTGCGATGCTTGACATCATAGGTGATGAGAGGGTCTCACGAGAGGTCTACCACATCGAGAACGGTCCGAATAAGATGCGTCAATCCCTCAACATCTTGGAATCTTACAAAATACCTACAGTTCCTCATGTCCTTGTTGGCTTAGATTATGGTAGGCTTGGTGGAGAACTTGAAGCCCTGGAGATGATAGCACAAGGTTCTCCAGCAGCAGTGGTCATTATAGCGCTCAGTCCAGTTCGAAAGACTGCCATGGAGGGTGTAACGCCACCATCTCCAGAAGATATCGGTCGAATCCTGACCATTGCAAGATTGGGAATGAGAGACTCACCTACCCTACTTGGATGTGCACGTCCTATGGGTCAACATAAGATAGACACTGACTTGGTTGCAATCAAGAGTGGGACAAATGGTATCGCATTGATCAGCCAGGAGGGAGTTGACATGGCGCGGAGTCTGAACCTAGATCCAGTCTTCCTGGATGTCTGCTGTAGCCTTGCATACAAGTCTATGACGTCACCTGTTTCCTGACTAACCAACCAGAGAGTTCATAGCCAAAGTCAAAGACCCAGAGTCCTAGGGCAGTTGGCAGAAACATTGGCCAGGGAATGACAAGTGAGAGTGCCACCAGTTTGAGTGTGAATCTGTACTTGAACAATTCATAGGCCCTCGGAGACCTCTCTTTGTCAGCCCAATCATTTCCCTTTTCGTCTAGAACTGCTGCGAGAAAGAGAATTATGAGTAATGTCATCCAGCTAAGCCAATCGGTGGAGAGGGGTATACCAAGAATCGCAACTGTTGCAATAATTAGGATGAATCCCACGATGAACTGAGGCCTGTTTACCTTTCCTGATGCCAAGACTGCAATCACAATACTAGTCAGGAGGACCAGGTCCCATTCTGACAATGTCATGAGATATCCAAAGAGAATTCCAGAGAGTGCGAATGGATACCATGCCAAATGTGGTTTCTCAAGCTCGTCCAACAGGTCATCGCCCAATTTCAGGGTAAAACCTGCAAACAGGTACGCCAAGAAGTAAATCGCCCAATCGAGCATCTCTGTCAAACATCCACAGCAATCAGTCAGACTTCAATATGTGGCTCCTCAGTCTAACTATGACTCGTCGCTGGACATTTCTGTCCTCAGATAGCCATTAACATCATCGGAGCCATACAGGCATCCTCTGAAGTCCTGATAAAACTTGGTGATGGTCTACATCAAAACTACGGGAGTTCCGATTGCCTGTCCCGGGAGATTAGTGCGGAACTTTGCGCGTACAGCACCACTGTTTCCATGCTTTCCAAGGATTATCCCCAAAAACTCCTTCTCTTCTGGTGATGTCCACTTCACCTTCCGGCTGACAAGAGCTGCAGCCTCCGCTCGTGTCTTAACATCATTGAAAATCAATATCACCTGATTGGTGTGTTGTAGGTGTTTTCCCCTACGATAGCTTATGACAACGCCTTTTCGGCCTGTCAGTACGTCACTCTTCGACATGCGGAATTCCTCCTATGGGAGTTCTCGTCAACGCCCCTAGGAATCGGATATAAGACTTACTGAATAGACTGCATTACTCTCAGGACTCAATATCTGGCCCTGACTCAGAGGATGAATCTCCTCTATCTTTGATGGCATATTTCAAAGACTCAGCAATCTCTCTGTTCTTCTCAATCAAAATATCTCTTATGATGTATCCAATAGGATTGGGTTCCTGTGCTATCCTGTACAGTGCAAACCATACCCTTCCATCTGCCATTGCACCTTGCATGAAGAGGTTTTCAACGATGTCTTTCGCAATTCCGAATTTGTCAACAGAAGATCCGATGCCTGTGGCAATTCTGCTTTCTTGAATGTTGATCTCTCTGACACGCCAAGCCATCTGCATTGAGCTGGCGAATGAAAGGAGCATCACGAACGCAACGAACAGAATGGAATCAAAGAATAGGGACAAGTCAGCTATCAAGACTGAAACGATCACCAACGATCCGACGAGAATGAACTGAAACATTATACCCTCCAAAACCGCATTCATATAATTTGTGACACGCCAGTGATAGTATCTCGACATTGAGGAGGAGGGCTTTCTGAAATGCATGATATCAGACAGGTATCTGTTTCTAGCTCGGCGCCCAATGTATAACCATAAAGTCTGCAACAAAAGCGCCTGTAGGAATATGATGAATGTGAGCATGCTATACATTGAGAGGAGCTGCATACATCATCCAACAAGATTTCCCGTT
>DXJI01000013.1 GCA_019057595.1 Candidatus Thorarchaeota archaeon | reverse complement strand
GACCCCTCTTGGGGCGGCCATCTCTTGGGGATTTCACTGTAGGCTCAGCGATAATATCAAAGCTCATCGGTTATACACCTGACTCGGATTCGTGCCTTTGGTCCGCTTATTAGCCTTTCGAGATGGCAGTTGCGTACAGCCTTCACCCAATGGACATCGACTATGATTTACATGGAATTATGGATCATGCCTCTATGAAACACTTCACAGGCGCACTTAGAACATCCATCTTTGAAGTCGTCATGTTTCTCACGTTTGTGACCACATGAACAGTGATCGTAATTTCTAGTACTCATTTTTCCACCTCGTTTATTATAGCCGTTTTTGACAACATTTGTTCCTGTATCATCTTCAACATTCTATGTGGTCCATGTCCGCTTCTCACTCGGGCTCGATTGTATCGAGTCTTAGAATTGATTTTCATTTTTTCCATTGTTTATATCCTGCTCTTGTGAGTAGAGTATATCTTTCAGACTAAATCTGCGATAGCTGGAAAACAGACACTTCAAAATACAGATTCAATCTGTTATTTCTGAAAACAGACACTTCGAAAACCAGAAAATAGAGTCTAGTTTAGGGAATTATTTGTTATCCTGTTTCTTCCTTCTCACTTACTGCAACGCTAAAATGCTGTGTGCCCTTATAACCTTGGGTATTTCGGTTAGAGATTCTTTCAAAATAACAAGAAATCAGAACTCATCCAATGTGGCTTGCGTCGTTGCAGATGCCTTCAACATTCGATCAAGTTTCACTTCCTGTTTTGGATTGGTCTGTTTCAACAGCGATAGCATCTGGAATGCGTTAAGTGGGGCATTTCCTGCAAAGTGGTTGTTGAAATAGCCAAAAGTCGTTTCGACCGCACTCGTGACCTGTTCCAAACGAGGGATCCAGGGCTCAAGCTCTTCGAGAGAGTACCTGTAATTAAACCAGGGGTCTTCTCCATGTCCATGCCATCGAATGTAAGAGAAATCAGCAGTTATTCTGAGGTCGATAGGAAGTTTGGGTTCATCGACAATCACATGAGCAATTCCATAGTCTTCAATCAGCGACCAAACCTTAGGGACCAACCATGACTCGTCGCGGAACTCAATGGCATACCGAAACGAAGGGTCGAGAGCTGAGAAGAAAGTTTCCAAATCACCAAACTTGGAGAGTTCCCATGGTGGTAATTGAATCAGAAGGACCTGAATACGTCCATGAAGAGGTTCAAGCAATCTGAAGTATTCAGTGAGGGTTCCTCCGCCTATCCCTTCTTTAATCCTCAGATTCAGACGTGTGTCGTGTGTGACTGTCTTTGGAAGTTTGGCAGTGAAAAACACATTCTCATCCAATGAGGAAAGATGTTTCACGAAATTTGGTTGGGGCAATGCATAGAATGTTGAGTTGATCTCCGCAGTGTTGAAGTACTTGAGATATTGCTTCAGAAGTGATCCTCCAGATGAATAGAATATACCCCTCCAGTCCTTATCGTAGGACCAACCACTTGTACCGATATGAAGCCCCTTTTTCATCAAACTCATTCAATTGTTATGTCCGAGCAACTATTTGTCTTCCGGAAAATTATCAGAATGATGAAATTCATAAGAGGGATGTTCGAACCATTCCAGTGTGAAACCGATGTTTGCAGAGAATGTGAAAGCAGAGTTTAGCAATCTTGAGATTCACATGGGTGATTTCAATGATCGCAAATTCAAGATGAAGTGTGTCGTTTCTTATAATGACCAGCTCCTCGTCATGGATGGTGGAAAGAGAGTAGCTACTATGCATGCTCGCAATATCGGGAAAGTCAACCTAGAGAAAAATGCCATCAGGATTGCGGCCATGAATTTTGAGATCAAAGAGGGCGAGGATGTGAACGTCGTAAGTGGGGCCATAAGACTGGAACTAGACGACGCTGAAACCTGGTACAAGGAGCTCTGGGAGTAGACCAAGACCTTTAAACGGAACCAGTCCCGAGCGAAAGAGGCGGAATCACTGGTGGTTAACAATGTCAGATAAGATTGAATTTGTTGAACTAAGGTTTCCAGATCTGCTTGGTAGAATGAAGGCTATGATAGTGCCTTGTAAACCAACAGATACCGTTCAAGCAGTGGCTAACGATCCAGCTTTCAAAAAGGGTACAAGTATTGATGGAAGCTCTGTAACTGGGTTAGCAAATGTTGAGGCATCTGACCTCCGACTAGATCCAGATCCTACATCATTAATCGAACTACCTTTCCGTGCACACCGTACAGCTGCAGCAATGTGTTTCATAAGAGAGAAGATCGCAAAGGGAAAGGACTTCTATCCGCTAGATACCAGAGGACTTCTACACAAAACCTGTGAGGAACTATTGCCAGGAAAAATGCATTTGAGAGTCAAGGTGGAGCCCGAATTCCATCTCATCACGCCAGACGGAGAACCTTTTGACGAGGCAGGATACGCCGACACCTATCCGAAGAGTCCCGGGATGGATTTACTTCTTGACATTGCATCAGCATTAAAGGCTCTAGACATCCAACCGCGAATTATACATCATGAGGTTGGTGAGGCACAACAAGAGATTGAGCTGGCTTTTGCAGATGCGTTGAAAATGGCTGACAATATTCTAATCTTCAAGAATCTAGCAAGGTCAATTTCCCAGAATCAGGGAGTGGATGTTACCTTCATGCCAAAACCCTTCGAGGATCAGGCAGGCAACGGTCTGCATTGTCATCTTCAACTCTGGGATGGTGAGAAGAACCTGTTTGGAGTGGATGACACCTCAGAACTCTCTGAAATAGCGAAGATGTTTGTCGCAGGTTTGATTGAACATGCGGCTGCCATCACAGCATTCGCAAATCCAACAATCAACTCATTCAAACGTCTAGTTCCACACCATGAAGCGCCTGTGTATATTACATGGGGTATGATGAATAGAACAGCTCTGATTCGAGTCCCAATGTTCAGCTCTGGTGACAATGCAGCAATAGAGTTTCGTTCTCCAGATCCTACGGCAAATCCCTATCTTCTCTTTACGGCGATAATTGCTGCAGGAATGGATGGCATCAACAGAAAACTGACTCCTCCCAAACCTCGAAGGGAGGACATCTTCAAAATGTCTGATGAGAACAGGGACATCCTTGGAATCCAAATCCTCCCAACAGCCCTTGATGAGGCTCTTGATGCCTTAGAGAAGGACGAAGTAATCTGCAATGTTATAGGTCAGGATATAATGAAATCATTCGTCGCT
The DNA here is from genome assembly GCA_019057595.1 of Candidatus Thorarchaeota archaeon. Next base: position 10,121 of record DXJI01000013.1, on the reverse strand, counting down.
TTGAAGAGAGACGAGTGGCGTTTATACACAAGTCAAATTGTCACAGACTGGGAATGGGAAATGTATGAGTACCATTAGATTTCGTTGAAGAATCCAGCCAGCCTGTCAAATGCCTCGTCAACAGCCTCCGGAGTCAGAGGGCCTATAGAGATTCGTACGTGACCCTCACCTGAGTCCCCAAAGATTGCCCCTGGAAGAAGCAGTGTTCCTGTTGACTGCAGAATGTCCATCACAAGTTTTTTTGAATCTGAGCATCCTTTCACTCTTGGGAACATATAGAAAGTACCTCGTGTGTGAACCGGCTCAAATGCATCAATCTCACGCATCCTCAGGTAGGCGAGGTCTCTGAGAAGGTTGAGCCTTCCGAGCTCCTTGTCCACTTCTTCGAGACCCTCTTTGAGAATCTCTAGTGCAAGCAGTTGTCCAGCAGTGGGAGCACATATTGATACGGTGTCCTGAACCTTGAGGAATTCGTTGGTGAATGCTGGTGGTCCTGCAATGAAGCCGACTCGCCAACCGCTCATCCCAAAGTCCTTGGAGAAGCTGCCAAGTGTTAGTACATGTTCTCCTGCGTCTCGCCGTGATCGAGGACTGTAGTGGTCAGCTCCATCGAACACCATTCGTGAATAGGTTTCATCTGAGATGAGTGTGATATCGTGTTGTAGACAAAGGTCCACTATCTCATCCATAGATTTCTTACTATAAACAGCACCTGTGGGATTGTTTGGAGATATCAGGGAAATTGCTCGAGTCTTGTCATTGATTGCGGCTGCGATAAGCTCTGCCTGTGGTTGGAATTCACTGTCTACAGGAACCTCTATGACCTCGCCTCCAGCAAGCTTGATTGCCATGACAGTGTTGAAGTAGTAAGGTGTTGGAACAATAACATTCTCACCTGGTTCAATCAGTGTGAGGACAGCTCCTGCAAACGCATTGTTTGCACCGGCTGTGATCACTAGCTCGTTCTGTGGGTTTACATCAATTCCTGACTTTTGGCGCAGATAGAGCGCGAGTTCCTCACGAAGGTCCATTAGACCTTCATCAGGGGTATAGAGATGAGTTGCTGGATGAGACAACCTGTCTCGAAGTGATGACAAAACCTCCTCAGATGGAATGTGTCCTGGAAGACCTTGACCAAGATTCAAGAAATCAGGTGATGAAATGAACTTCTTAGCAGCTTCGGTCAACTTGACAATTGGTGGCGGCTGGATATCTTCAGTCCTGTACTTCATGAACTACACCAAGGTCCACACTACACTACAATGACTTCTGACCCGCATGATATAACATTACCTTAATTTGGACAGGTTCAGTAATCATTATATCTTGAGCATGGGGGCGCTTGTCTGTGTCAGGAATGGATAAAGTCGCTGAGGGACGAAAGAAGGTTCAGAGAGCTGCTCTATATTCAGTTCTAGCAGCCGCTCTTCTCACTGTGATGAAGATTGTTGTAGGTTTGCTTACAAACTCTCTTGGAATCATCTCTGAAGCTCTTCACAGTGGCCTCGATTTTGCGGCTGCAGGCATAACCCTAGTAGCAGTAAGAAGAGCGTCCAAAGGTCCTGACTCAGACCATCAATATGGTCACGGTAAAATTGAGAACTTTGCAGCACTTTCTGAAACCATAATCCTCTGGATCACAGCGGTGTGGATATGTTTTGAAGCATTGCGAAGAATCGAGTTGCAGGAATGGCCAGAGGCATCAATCTGGGGAATCATCGTGATGGTGATTGGAGTTTTTGTGACATATTGGCAAAGTCGGGTCCTCTACCAGACTGCTGAGGAACATGGTAGTCAAGCACTCGAAGCAGACGCACTTCATTTCCGGACAGACATGATCAGTTCGATTGTGGTTCTATTGGGTCTAAGTTTTGTTTGGATTGGCATTCCCATAGCAGATCCACTAGCCGCCATAGGTGTGGCAATAGTCATCTTTGTTGTATCATACCGACTTGGAAGAAGAACCTTTGATGCACTCACAGACGCTGCACCAGAAGGACTGCAGGAAGAAATCATTCGAAGGGTTGAGGAAGTAACCGGAGTTGTTGAGTGTAGGAGAGCCCGTGTTAGACACTCTGGACCTGAACTCTTTGTTGACATTGTTGTGTCAGTAGATGAGACCGTTAGAATTACGGAAGCCCATGGTGTGACTGACTTAATTGAGAGAGCTCTTTTAGACCTAGCAAGACGAGTCGATGTGGTGATTCATGTTGAGCCTGCGGAAGGAGATGTTTCCCAATTATCGAAATTGGACATCTACGACCAGATGCAGGTGATTGCACGAAGGTTGTCAGATGTGCATAGCGTACACAATCTTCGCGTATTCTCAACATCAGATGGAATGGATATTGCTGCAGACCTAGAAATGTCAACAGACTTGACCCTTGAAGATGCACACTTGGTGTCTGAGAAGTTTGAGGAGCGCCTGAAGAAAATCGTGCCACATCTGAACAATGTTACACTACATCTTGAAACAACAATCAAAGAGAGTCCAGCACGTGATATCACTCATGAATCATCTGAAATCGTTGATTCTGTCACAAGGATAATGGAAAATGCATCTCACGCCACAACTTGTAGAAATATTGTCGTGCAAAAAGAGGAGAATGAAGTAGCAGTCCTGATTACATGCACAATACCTGGTACTATGACCCTCACTGAGAGCCATGAGATTGCGGAATCTCTGAAGAAGAAAATCATAGAAACTCTACCAGAAATAGACTCTGTCTTCATTCACTTTGAACCAAACTGACTGACCACACCCAAGCTTAATATTCGTCGAGGGTTGAGGGAGAGTAGAGGTTCTGGATGATGGACGAAGACTGTGCAGTAAAGATTCTTGGAGCACCTGAGGCTCAAGTCGTACAGACTCAAGAAATAGATATGAAGCAACCACTACTGGTCTGCTGTTTTCCCTCAGCTGGAGTTGTTGGAACGATTGCAGCGCAAGAGATGATTCAACAGTTTGAGATGGAGGAGGTCGCCCATGTCAGATCACGATACATGCCCTCAGCAGCTGTATTTCAGGATGGAAGACTGCGTCATCCGTTTCGAATCTATGGCCACAAAGAGAAGAACTTGCTCGTTGTGACAGCAGAACTGCCCGTTGCTGATGACGGCCTCTATATGGTCAGCTCAGCACTCCTAGATTGGGGAGCCACTGTGGGCGTGAAAGAAACTGTAATCCTTGATGGTATTCCGGTCCAAGGACTTCCTTCAGACAGGAAAGTATTGTTTGCTGCAGAAGAACAGAAAATCAGCGAGTTGGTTGAGGATGATACAATGGAGATTCTGACAAAAGGTATCATCACAGGGATTGCAGGCTCAATACTCTCAGAAACACTCTGCAGAGAGATGGTTGGTTTTGCGCTTCTCACTCCCGCAATAGCCATGGTTCCAGACCCTGAAGGTGCAGTGCAATTACTTGAGGCACTGAACAGACTATACAAAGTTGATGTAGACGTAACACAGTTGAAAGAGAGCGGTGCAGAGATACGAAAGAAAATGGAAGAGATGGCCCAGCAGGTCGATGGAATGCGTAAGCAACAACCCAGTGCAGGACGACCTGGATACGAACGAATGTATGCCTAGTCAGTGCAAGTGTCGTAAGCTTCCTTTGCACCCTGAGCGTTTCGTTCCCCTACCTTTCCAGCCCAGTTCTCGCATATGACTTTCTGTACAGTTTCAAGCTTCACCAGACCTGTGGCCTTAGCTATCGCACCCAGCATGGTTGTATTGATTACAGGAAGTCCTCCAACGAGTAGCCCGTTCTTTAACGCAATACCAGTTCCGTCATAGGTGTATATGTGTCCCTTTGGAAGACTGACCTCTCCAGGCGCCTTAGGAGTGTTAACAATCACTTTTCCGTTCTCCACCAGTCCCTCAGTGACATCGATGATCTCGAGGATTGTGGAGTCAAGGACTGCAACTATGTCAGGAGTGTATATCTGGCTTCTCACGTTGATTTCCTCGTCATCTATCCGCGTGAACGCTTTTACAGGCGCACCTCGACGTTCAGCCCCAAAATATGGAAACGCTTGTATTCCCTTGTATCCATCAATGTACGCAGCCTTTGCGAGTAATTCGGCCGAAGTCACGCCTCCTTGCCCACCTCTTCCATGCCATCTAATTTCAATCAAAGTGTTAGACTCCTGAGAACATCCGGATTGACAAGCCTTGCGCGACAACGGCTAAACATAACCTTTACGTTCTTGTAATATTCGGAAAAGGTGTGAATCACGATGGATGAATTTCTGAATGCCAACAAAGAACTGTGGGACAAATTGGCTTCAATCCACCACGAGTCTGAGTTCTATGATGTGAAAGGTTTCTTAGAGGGGAACCAAACACTTGACCCCATTGAGATAGAAGAGCTTCCGGACCTGTCTGGAAAGAAACTGCTTCACCTTCAGTGCCATTTTGGAATGGACACCCTCTCATTGGCACGACTCGGTGCAGAGGTCACTGGAGTGGACTTCTCACCGGAGGCAATCGAACTGGCCAAGTCTTTGAGCGAGAGGGCAGGTCTTGGCGCCAGGTTCTTCTGTGCAAACGTCTATGATGTACCCAAGGTCTTGGATGATAGGTTCGATATAGTCTTCACCTCAGGAGGAGTGATCATGTGGCTTCCAGACCTTGAGAAGTGGGCAAATGTGATTTCATCATCACTAAAGCCAGGGGGTATTTTCTATATACGTGAGTTTCATCCATTTTCCTATATCTTTGATGACCGGGACAGCGTGAAAGACCTTAGGGTGCACTATCCATATTTTCAGGGTAAAGATCCTCTGATGTTTGAGGATGAGGGGACCTACGCTAGTGAAGATGCAAAGACTGGGAAGATGAAGACCTATGAGTGGACCCACCCGATCTCTGTAATCTTGAATTCTCTAATCAACAGTGGACTGCGAATAGACCATTTTAATGAGTTCCCGGTCACAGGATACAAGGCACTTCCATTCATGATTGAGAAAGAGAAAGGTAAATGGATCCTACCAGAAAATGAAGACAAAGTGCCACTGATGTTCTCAATAAAAGCAACCAAGATTGAATGAATCATATGTCTTCACGAAGTGCGTTCCTCACGCCGTCTGCGGACTGAGCTGCCTGTTGCAGGCCAACACCAGACCCAGCAGTATCTGTACCAACGATGTAGAGACCCTTGATTGGAGTCCTCGGTCCGGGTCGGTCTAGGTCTGTTTGACCGGGAATCAGTGCTGCACGAGTGGCATAAGACATCTGGACATGCTCCATTTCGACGTGGTCGAGAATTCCTGGGAGATATTTCTCTAGCCCATTGCCCTTCATTATCTCAATCATTTCGTCCCTGCTCTTGCCAGGTATCGTCATCATTGCAATGGCTACTAGCTCCTTACCCACAGGTGCACAACTTGGGTCAAAGCTTGAGATAGAAACAATCCAACGGTTAGGATTGGGATGGACAAGGACCCTGTTCTTCCGATCCCCGATAATCGGTCTGTTGAGACCCAGCCACAGGGTTATTCCAGTAGTTGGTCTCAGGTTGCTCCAGCTCTTGAAGAACTCTAGCGTTTCAGTATCTTCGGATTGGACTATGTCAGGCATAGCCCAGAGGGGTATGTTGCTTACGATTGTAGAGTGGGAGATGACCTTCCCAGAAACTGTACAACCTGTGACAGCACCTTCCTCCTCATGGATTTGCTCTACCGGAGCATTGAGCACGAAGTCACCATTGATTGTCTCAATCACACTCTTGATGAGACCATCCATGCCGCCAATGACATATCCCTCGTCATACTCACCAGACCCGAGGATCAGCCTCTTGGCAGAACCCAGCTTGGATGACTCCTTGTCAGTGTCCTTCAATGTCCTGAGGGCCTCATAAGCCGAGGCCTCCGTGATAGGCACTCCCGCAGCCATGTAGATTGCACTCTGCATCACATCCAACATGACTTGGTTTGTTGCGCCCCGTGACTGCATGAATTCAAGAAATGAGATATCCTTGTACTTCTTCATCTCCTCGAGCTTCATGGTCTTGATCTTTGCTCCAATTTTGACAAGACCCAGACGACCTCTCCAACCTGTGAGAGGCCAACGCAGAGTTTCACCCACGCTTGATGGAATCGTACCTACCTTGTCATGAACACGGAACTCCCAGCCCTCATGCAGAACAAACTCAGGAGGCGGGGTCAGGTAACTCTTTAGAAACCTGACGAATGCACCACGGGTGACTCGTGTGATGACGTGAAGTCCCTGATCGACACGATAACCATCAATCCAGTAGCTGTGCCAGACTCCACCTAGTCGATCAGCTTTCTCTAGAATTAGGACGCTCTTGCCTTCTGCAGTCAGAGCAAGTGCTGTCAGAAGACCACCGGCTCCGCTACCTGCGATGACCACATCGTATTGTGATGCATCAACCTGATCTAGAGATATCTGCTTCATGCTGAGTTCGACTCTGAGTCAATGCTACTTAAGGATGTCCAAAGCCCATCTGGTCTGAGAAGGACATCGTCACGGCAAGTGTTATGAGGAATAGCAATTCAAGAACATTCAACGCAAATTGAAGTGACAGTATCTTGACATCAGATGATGAAATACTGAAAGAGGCCAGAAGTGCACTAGAGGATGGCAACCAGGAAGTTGGTGCCAAACTACTCCTTGCTGCTGCTAGTCGGTTATCAGAAAAGACGGATTATCAACAAGCAGCAAAGATCTACGAGGAGGCGGCAATTGTATTCAAAGATCTCTACGAAGCTCAAGAGAGCTTCAAGGCCTTTGATAGTGTAACTCTCATGCTGATTCGACTACCGCAAGAACCTGATGTCTACAAAGAGATTGTACGAGTCAATACAACAGCAGCCAAAATCGCCGAGGAAGCGACAGAGTACAAAAAGGCTGCAGACTTCTATTTCAGAGCTCAAGACTTCGCTACAGATGAAGAAAAACAGGAGCTCAATATCAAGGCCGCTGATGCTCTTGAAAACCTCGCTGATGCCAAGGAGGAGGAGGAAGACTTTGCAGAAGCAATCGGTCTTCTTCGAAAAGCGAGTCGTCTGTATTATACAGGCGGTGATGACGAGCTCGGTGGACGTATCAACGACCGAGCGGCGCGACTTGCTCGCAGATGGGCTAACACTGCAAGAGACAGTGGCGACCTCGCATCAGCTGGCAATGCCCTCGCAGAGGCGGCTCAGATATTGGATACTGGTGAATCAACAGAAGCAGCACGTATCATGATGGAGGCTGGAGAATTCTATGAAGCCGCCGAACTCTTTGAAAAAGCTGGTAACATCTACGATGCTGCTCAGGAATCCTACAAGCTTCAAAGGTTGACATCAGCCAGGAATCAAGCCATGTCGAAAGCAGCTGAGGCTTATCTAAAGATGGAAGGTGCCCCTGAAGCTGTCGCTCCTCTCTTAGTAAAGGGAGGAAACATGTTTCTCGAGATTGGTCGCCCAATGAAGGCTAAATGGGCATTCAAACGAGGAAACGATCTTTTCGGTGAACTAGCGGAGAAAGCATCGTCTCGTAATGAAACAGAGTCCGTGATGAAGTACTACAGATTCCAGGCGATGTGTCTTGAGAAATGGGGAGAGAGTGATGATGCAGGCAAGTTGTACAAGCAGGTCATTGATCACTACCTGAAAGAAGCCGCTACTGAAGGTGAATCGGGAAACAAAGAGCTTCAGGCGGTTGCTCTTGAAGAGGCTGCAGAAGTGCTCCTCGAGTCTGGAAAGGAAACTGAGGCTAAAGGGCACATTGAAACTGCCTTGGAATTGTACGTTGAACTTGCTGACGAGTCTTCCACAACTGGCGACCCAGAAGGAGGATCCAAACTCTATAGCAAGGCTGCAGCATGTGCTATGAAACTCGGTGATAATGACAGACATGAGTCGTTCCACTGGATGGCAAGTGAAAAGGCGGAAAATGCAGCGGATTACTATCAAGAACTCGGGGTTCCCGAGCTCGCCACAATATGGGTTCGTACTGCAGGCCTTGAGGCACTCGAAACAAACTCGAATGACATGATTGACAAGGCTATCGAGCTGTTGACGAAGTCCGCAGAAGGTTTCAAGGAAGCTAATGAGCAGAGAGAGGCATTCGAGGACCTCTTCACAGTCTTTGAAACACGGTTCTTGCATATCCCGGACAAGAAGAGACCCATTGACAAGTCAGTCAAGATGATGGAAGACATAGCCACATCAACTCAAGACGAGATCTTGGTTGCGATTGCATCACTTGCTAGAGCTCTCAATTCAGGAAATCACATTGGAGCCCTCATGATTCTTCAAGAGAACGAAGAGGTCCTTCTTTCAAAGGCAGAGCGAATCAGGAGTCTCATCACACACTCCAAAGTGGTCAGGAAAATAAAGTAATATTCCTAACTGACGGAAGACAGAAGTGTGATTCTTTTCGACCGTGTATATGTTGGTGATCTACATTGACCGCGTATAATGATACTATTGTTTTCGAAACTAGGGGAGATTGTGACATGATTGACATTACCCCTGAAGTAACAGAAACCGTGAATAGTAGTGGTTTGAAGACCGGTATCTGTACAATCTTCTGTACTGGATCCACAGGTTCAATTACCACCATAGAGTACGAAGGAGGCCTCCTAAAGGATTTCCCAGAAGCAATGGAGAGGCTAGCACCGACTGATGCTGTATACGAACACCACCTTAGGTGGGGAGATGGCAACGGGCACTCTCACATCAGAGCATCGATTCTGGGACCAAGTCTCACTGTACCCATTGTGGACGGAAGACTGACTCTGGGCACGTGGCAACAGATATGCTTCATAGATTTCGACAACAAGGCAAGAAGTAGAAGGTTGGAAATCGTTATCCTAGGAGAGTGATCAGGGCAGGTCGTGCTTCTTTCCAAGGTCCCACGCCAAGATCCTGGTACTAGGACTCTGTGGTGTGGAGTCTCTGATCTTCATCGCGAGATAGTGGATCCTCATGGCTCGTCGTAGACGATGGATCTGAAAAGGAGCTGTCCAATTCTCGATGGGTTTTCGATATCCAAAGGAGTCCATGAGGTCTTTAATCGTGTCTAGCTCCTTTCGGACTTGGAGCTTGATGTCGTCAAGGTCTCGTTGTATGGTTAGTTCTGGTCGGTCTGTCAATTCAGACATCTCTCCAACTCTCACAGTCCGAAAATTGGCATATTACATCATGTAAGACCCAAGTATTACCAGATTCAACGTACCTTTCGCTTCTTCAAGGGCGACCTGCGCATCTCAGTACCACACGTCGGACACTCGGTTTCGCGCGTTGGTTTTTTGGACCTGTAATTGCATGCTGGACACTTCATGACCCAGGTGATCTCTTGTCCAAACTTCTTGTTTGGATCCACTATCTTGAGTCCCAAACGACTCGCGGTATTCAGGACGGCAAAGTCAGTGGATACAAGAGTCGAGCTGGATTTCTCACGCGATATCGTTAATGCAAGTGCAATCAGCTCGAGGTCATTTCGTGATAGTTTAGACAGGTCTCCTGTGGAATCTGCTGCATCTTCAGCTTTCTGGAGATCCTCATCAGTCGGAGTGCGTTCCTCCATCTTATCCAGAAGGAACAGTGTCTCTGCTCGAAAGCGACTCAAACGGTTTCTGATCTCACCAATTATCTGAGGTGTCGTGACAAATGTTGAGTCCTTCTTCTTGTCGGTCCATGTTGAAACCAGAACCCCGGTGTCTAGAACATAGACTTGTGACATCAAATCACCTAGAGAGTCCTCGGTACGAGCCGGGTGTTGAGTCGGTCATAGTAATTGTCGTAGAGTCGGATGAACTTGGAAACGACTTCTGACTTCTTAATCCAGACAGTCTCAAGAGGTTCTACCTCCCATTGTGTCTGACCGTCAATGATTGCAAGTCCAGGGGCACCTGGTTTGACCAATTCGAGTTCGAGAGTAGACTTGTCAGGAATCACTATCGACTTCAATTCAAACCGCGGTGGACAGACAGGTACGAAAATCAGTCCATTGACATTAGGTGCAAGAATCGACCCACCAGCGGCGAGAGCATACGCAGAGGAACCAACAGGAGTAGCAAGCATCGCTCCATCTGCACGACCATAGTCCACTTGTACTCCATCAAGAAATACCTGAAAGGTGAGTAATCGACCGGGTATTCT
>DXJI01000012.1 GCA_019057595.1 Candidatus Thorarchaeota archaeon | reverse complement strand
TTTCATACGTCGACTGAACTCGGCAGCAAGATCCGGATGTTTCTTAGTATATTCCTCAAAAAGAGAATTCCACTCCGCCTCAATCTTAGCTCCGCGATTTCCTACATCACGGAAATGCTTGAGAACCTCTTCAGGTATATAGAAGTCAGGCTCGAGCGGCCAGTTGAGTTTCTTCTTGGCACCAGCCAACTCCTCCTCACCAGCAGGTTCTCCATGGGCTTTTGCTGTGTCCTGCTTGGTAGGTAAGCCATAGCCAATATGGGTCCTGACAGATATGAGTGAAGGTCGTGAGTCTTTCTTCGCCTGTTGAATGGCCTTGTCTACAGCATCTACATCGTTACCATCTTCGACCTTTTGTACATGCCATCCAAATGCCTCAAACCTCGCATTGCGGTCTTCTGAGAATGTAAGGTCTGTACTACCATCAATGGAGATGAGATTGTCATCATAGAGCAGGATGATCCTTCCCAGACGAAGATGTCCAGCGAGTGATGCAGCTTCTGATGAGAGCCCCTCCATGAGGTCTCCATCTGTTACAATTCCGTAAATGAAGTGGTCAACAGGATTGAGACCTTGTTTGTTGAATATTGCTGCTAGGTGTGCCTCAGCAATGGCCATACCAACTGTGTTTCCAAGTCCCTGACCGAGTGGACCGGTTGTGACCTCTACTCCGGGTGTGCAGAAGTTCTCAGGATGTCCTGGGGTCTTACATCCCAATTGACGGAAATCCTTCAGGTCATCCAGACTTACATCATAACCCGTTAGATGAAGTAGAGAATAGAGAAGCATTGATCCATGTCCACCAGATAGTACAAATCGGTCACGTCCCCACCAATCGGGATTCTTTGGATTGAAACGCAAGTGTCTGGTCCATAGAGCATATGCCATAGCAGCTGCACCCATCGGCATACCAGGATGCCCTGAGTTGGCACGTTGTATCGCGTCAGCAGACAGAAATCGAATTGTATTGATTGCTAGTTCTTGCAGTTTTGAATCAGACATCAACGTTCTCTCCTTATCGGAATGCAATATCTTGGGAGTCCAAGATTATGCTGATTACTAGTCGGTCTGACATATCGCCCTCTTTTTGATTGTTGCGATTCGAATCAAGGGGTTTTGCCTACAGAGGTACCAGGCGGGTATGTTTCAAAGAACTCATCCTTGAGAATGTCCATGATGATGAAGTCATGAAAGGCTCCCTGCACATATGCTCCTTGTCTGAATACTCCTGCATCTTTGAACCCCGCTTTCTCATAGGCCTTCTGAGCACGCACATTTCCACCCATTGTTATTAGATAGATGCTGTTGAGTCCAAGAATGTGAAATCCCACCCAGAGCATGACTCTTGTAGTATCAGTTCCATATCCTTTTCCAAGGTTGTCCGGCTTGTGAATTGCAATACCAAACTCAGCTCGTTTGTGTTGCTTGGAGATATCGAAAAGACTCACTGTACCAAGGAACTCCCCACTCTCTTTATTTTCGATTGCAAGGGTCATTTCTCCGTCCTTCCATGGATCCATGGTCGTGGCACGCTCCAACCATTGTCGTTCTGCGTGTCTTGACATGGGAATCTGACTGTTCAGGTATTGGCGTAGTTCGAGATTGTTAAAGTGTTTCATAATGATGTCGAGGTCCTCCATCTCGAGCGCCCGCAGCTTGACCTTCTCTCCGTAGTACATACCCAAATAGTGACCCATCTTGAAGATAAAGATGTCCAAGGATGGCACAGTTCGATAGACTCTTTATTCCACTGCTTATTGGTTGTTGTACAGATTGGAGTCCGATATAATGAGTCAACGGAAAGTGCATTTTAAAGAGCCAGTGGTCCGGGTTGAGACCCTCAAAGCTCGCTTTCCCAAGACATGTCCTGTTTGTGGTTCTCCAGCTACAAATATAGTACGAATGAGAGTTTCCACAAGTGGGACTATATGGGACGACCCAGAATACAGTCCGTATGGACGGATAAGACATGGTCCAAGGACACCAGAGACGAAATTACTACCAGTTCAAGTATGTGATGATCATGAAGATCCGGATGCTGGGACTGACCGATTTCAGACTCTCTGCATCGTTGTAGATGGTCTACTCCTCGGATTCCTATTCTTTGGACTCCTGTTCTTGGGCGACCGAATATCGAGAGGTCAATCACTAACTCTCTGGCCATTCCTGTCTATTGGGCTATTTGCAATAGCTATGGGACTGACAAAGATTGCATTCATGCCAAATGCACTTGCCAGAGCAGTTCGCATTGTTGGATTTGACGCTGGAATGCACCATGTCATGATTGCTTTCAAGAGTGCGGCATATAGAGATGAGTTCATGCAGGAAAATCAGATGACTGCCGAGCTTGTCAGTTGGATTATGAAAGCTGATAGCTGATCGAGAGGAAGGATTCTCTCTGTTTGCTACTTCCAAGACCCTAGAAATTGGACACAGCTATCATAACGTGTGGTAGAGTAAAAAGAAATGTTGATGGACCTGCCAACGGAGGTCCATATCAACTGGCAATTCTACAGTTTGAGCTCAGCTTCGCTCTTCCAGAGACCGTGAAGGTTACAATAGGCTGTGGCCATCATGGTGCCTGGTTTACTGGTCTTGAAGACAAACTTAGCAACGGGCTCGCTGTAAATCCCACTAGTATCAGGACCCTGTGCAGATTCGCCATGGTGATCGAAAGTTGCATATCCAATCTCGTAAGGAAACTTTTCTCCCTCTGGCCAGAAGAAAAGGTCCATCCACTTTATGTGGTGATTAGTTGTGTTAGGATGTGCAATTTCTTTGCCAACGGCAACTATGACAACAGCTTTTCCGTCCTCGACCTTCTTGATATCAATTGCAGGTACGTGTTTCTCACTCTTCCAATCAGCAGTCTGTATCCATTTCTTGGACATTATTCCCAACCTCAATTTCTCAAAATGCTGCAGCTGACATTTCAGACTGCGCACTATAGGGTTGTATGTTCGATTTGTTAAAAAAGTGCGGTTAAGACCGTTAATGGTCACGAACTAGTACGCACATACTCCTAGGCTCAAGGTTATATGCTTCCTATCTTGCGGGAGCAACGTTGCTGAGGTGGAAGGTGAACACGAAATGGAGATGGAGTATTTTCGCCCCTCTGGAAAGAACTCTGCAGTGAATCTAGCTTTGTTAGCTATTATGACTGCACTTGCGACAATCATGACCCTCGTGATTCAGATTCCATATCCTGGAACAAGTGGTTACTTTAATCTAGGAGATACTATGGTAATGCTAGGTGGACTTCTTCTGGGACCTATTGGAGGGTTCTTTGCTGGAGGGGTTGGATCGGCCTTGGCAGATGTGATTTCTGGGTGGACCTTCTATGCTCCAATAACCCTCGTTGTCAAAGGACTTGAAGGCATGGCAGTGGGGTACTTGGGGTCTCGTGTGCTGGCATCGAACAAGATTAACAAAATGGACATCCTTGCTGTGATTGTTGGAGCATTCATTATGTTGACAGGTTATTTCATTGCCCAAGTGTTCTTGTTCGGAGTTGCAGCTGCTATCGGAGAACTTGTGACAGTCAATTTAGCACAGGTTGTGATTGGAGGTGTCGTCACCCTCCTGATTGGTCCTACCATACGTTCTTACCTCCGGACAATCAACTATGGGGAATTGGACCTGGTGGAGAACTAGTTTTCGTCGGAATCGTTTTTTAGGATGTAGTATATTCGTATCTCAAAGGGTATAGCAACATCAGAGGATAGGATGCACTGATTATGACGGATAGGAATAAACTGAGAATTGATCGAGCTAGACTGGATGAGATTAATGATTTCCTCCTTCGTGATGATAATCCACTTGTGAGTGGTCTTCTCGAAGTCATTGAGAAATATGGTGGAGTTGAAGAAATCAACAAGAAAGCCCGAGAGGCTGCAAAGCTTGAAAATCTTCTTGCACTCCTCGAAGAGAAGAATTCTCCATATGTTAAGGATTTACTCTGGCTTCAAGAACAGCGTGATAATGATGCATTCATCTCAGTAGAGGATTATCGTCGAAAGATCCTGGGTGACAAGGCTGATTCGACCAAGTTTGACACGAGTTTCGCAGTGACTCTTGAAATCAGCGCATGCCAATACTTTCCTTGGTTAATAGAAGAGGCAAAACAATCGATTGAGAAAGGAGAGTTGATGCCTGGTCGATTCATTCGTGTGAGAAACATGGCTGAACAGACCGCTGATGACCACGTAATTGCTTTTGCCGCAGGTATGCAGATTGTAGGCTCCTCCTATGTTGAAACACTTGACACGAAAGGGACATTTCCAGGACCTGATGGTGCACCTGTTAACATCCACCTTGGAGGTCCAGACACAATCACAGGATACTTTGGTGGTGTCGGGATGCCCAATGATTTCCCATTGAAATGGGCTGATGAATATCTGAACTATTTTACGAAATATGGTGTGAAGCAAGTTCTCAACATCAATCCAGGTAGTGTGCTTGTGGGATACATGATGCATAAGCTTGGAATTGACATGGAGTTCAAGATCTCTGTCTTTATGGGTAATGACAATCCATACGCTTGTCTTTGGACACTCCTGACAGCCAAACTCTTCAGTCGTGAGGATGGAACTAGCCCCTTGATAGGATTCAACCTCTCCAATAGTGTGGACAACACAACTTTGGAACTGGCTGCTTACGTAAGAGAGGGTTTCGGGTTCGAGGATGTTGTTAGACTTGAACATCATATAACTGAAACCTACAAGAGTATAGTCCGCCAGCCCTATGATCGGCTTCCAGAACTTCTTGATCTTGCTGACCATGTGAAAAACATCAGTGCCAAACATGAGGGCGGAGTTCCAGAGATTGATTCACAGCGAGATTATCCAAGTGATATCTTGGATTATTTCAGACCGAAGACCGATATTATTGAACAAGGTCACATGCCTTTGCACACTCAGAACTATCTTGACAAACATCATGCGCTCAATAGGACTGCAGAAGAACTGACCAAACGAGGTCTCACATTCATTGCAGCAGAGAAGTTACACAAGACTTAGAGTAATGAAAAGATAAAGTGGGAGAACCTGTATCGGCTCTCTCACATGTCTGGCTGAAAGACATCGTCATACAGATTCTGCAATCTGGTCTTGTGGACATCTTCTTCTTTGGCCAGAGCTTCAAAGACTGATCTGTGTGCTGCACTACCTGTCAGTTCAGAAAGTGCTTTGTAAAAGCTATTGGCTGCCGCTTCTTTTTTGATAGCCACAATTAGAACATCTTGAGGCGTTGATGATGATGAGAGCGGGATGTCGACTAGGTACCGATCCAAGTCCAATTTTTTCAGCTCTTCAACAGAACCACATGTGAAAGTATCACATACGCCTCCATCAAGTGCTTGCTCTAACTTTTTCTTGTGAATCACTTCTTGGTTTGCTAGATCCTGTAGCAACTTAATGGACGCCTTGAACTCTGAGTCATCAGCGGCTTTCATGTAGAAATCATATGCTTCTTCTTCCCTCTGGATGGCAAGAGACACTAACTTTTCGAATGACTGTTGAACAGTTGTCATTGATATTCCCCAAGCTACCTGAACGAAGGCAGGTATTAAGCATGATGCTAGAATTTCTGTGAAACTTTCGAGCATCAGAAATATTCTCGATATATGATTGATCCACACGCTAGTTACTTCTGTGGCACCATTTCCTTAATGCCAGATGGTAGATACTTGAGCAACGCAGATGGTATCTTTACACTTCCATCCTCTTTCTGATAGTTTTCGAGAATTGCTACCATCGTTCTCGGGTTTGCCATCATAGTACTGTTGAGTGTATGGAGGTATGCCTTCTCTGTACCGCCTTTCTTCAGTCGATACTTGATGTTTAGTCTAGTGGCCTGGTATGCTGTGCAGTTACTGCATGAACCCGCTTCACGGTACTTCTGTTGGCCAGGAAACCAGTATTCTAAATCATACTTCTTTGCAGCTACTATCCCAATATCACCAGTGCATGAATTCACGATGCGATAAGGAAGTTTGAGCGCTTGCACATACTCCTCCTCGTTCTTAATCAATTCCTCATGGATTCCCCAGGACTCATCCGGATGGCTGAACACATACTGCTCCACTTTGTTGAACTGGTGCACTCTGAAAATACCCTTTGTGTCCTTTCCATGGGACCCCGCTTCTTTTCGGAAACATGCGCTAACTCCAGCGAGTTTGATAGGAAGGTCATTCGGTTCGAATATCTCTCCCATGTACATCGCAGAAAGTGGGTGCTCTGATGTTGCGATTAGATAGAGATCTTCTCCTTCGATTTTGTACATTACATCCTCGAAGTCCGCAAGATCTGTGACACCCTCGTATGGCTCTCGACGCATCATGAAAGGTGGGTAAATCGGAGCGTATCCTTTCTTCAAGAGCATCTCCAATGCCATCTGCTGCATTGCAATATCAAGAAGGACCAACTCGTTCTTGAGATAATAGAACCTTGAGCCTGCAATCTTTGCAGCTCGCGGGATGTCGCCCACATTGAGGGTTTCAAGAAGATCCACATGGCTGTGATATTCGAAATCGAAGTTGGGTTTGCCACCCCACTCTTTTACAACCTCGTTGTCTTCGTCATCCTTGCCATATGGGACGCTCTCGTGTAGGATGTTAGGTATACTCATCTGTATCCGTTTCAGGGCGGTCTCAATCGTTTCCTTCTCAGACTCTAGGGACCTGATTATATCATTTACTTTGTTGACCTGCTTGACAAGCTTGGAACTATCCGTACCAGATTTCTTCAGTTCACCTATCTCTTTTGATAGCTTGTTTCTTTGAGTTCTTTGATCTTGGATATCTCTCATCAGGGCTCTGACTTTTTCGTCCATCTCAAGTAGCTTCTCGAAGTCTTTGAGCTTGTTCTCATCTCTTCTGAGTTTGAGGTTGTCACGAATCAAATCGATATTGTCTCTGATGAACCGGATGTCTAGCATCTGATGTTTCACCTGTCTAGTTGTGTATGTGGATGGTTTTTCTGATACCAGATAAGTCGTTTCCTTAAGAAACCATCATCTCTTCCTGCTTTCGATGGCTCTCTCATAGACCTTCTCGATCTGATGGATTTGGTTCTTCCACGAGTATTGGTCCTCTACCTTTTGGCGACACTTCCTCCCCATAGATAGTCTGAGGTTCTTATCATCTCCGAATACTCTCATGGCATCGGCAACATCCTCAACACTGTGGGGTCTGACCAATATGCCTTCGTCCTTACCAAGAAGACGGACTGTTTCACCGATAGCTGTTGTGATTACTGGAAGACCACAACTCATTGCCTCCATGACGCTGAGACCAAGACCACCAATGTTTTGCGGAATGACAAAGGCATCCATTTTCTGAAGAACTTCTGGGATTTTATCATGATTTATGTTACCAATCCAAGTAATCGAATCATCATCCACGGTATCCTCTATCTTATTCTTGAGCATACCATCTCCAATCAGAGTTAGTCTAGAGTCTGGATTTTCTCGATGATACTGACCGAAAGCATCCAAGAGGATGTTGACACCTTTATCAAGACTCAATCGACCTACATACACAAAATCGATTATGCCATTGTCCTTTCTCTGGGTCGGAGGACTGAATAGATCCACATCTACACCATTTCTGATAATTGATAATCTGTTCTCAGGAACTCCATAATCCAAAAAGTAGGATTTCTGTGATGGGTCTACTAGAATGATTTCATCATACTTTTTAGCTGAAAATAGGGACCCTTTCCATGCTATGCCAAAAAGAGTTGTGTAGAATGACATACCTCCAGCATAAGCAAGATGAAAAGTCACTATGGTAGGTGGAAGAGCGTTTCTATAGTATGGGAGGAACGTTTCAGTGGTTCCAGAGTTCATCTGGATGTGCAGCACGTCTATATCGAGTTTTTTGGAGATTCGTGCAATTGATCGTGGTGAACTGAACGAGTCTATTGAGAAGTGTTTGTTGAGCCAGACTGCTCTGAATCGATGAATCTGATTCTCTGGAAGACCATCTACATGTTTGGAATGAGTGAGTGCATGAACCTCATGTCCTCGACTTACTAGACCCTTTAGGACACTGTCAGTACGAATGCAAAGCCCGTCAGGGGCTCCAAACTTGCTCACAATGCCTATTCTCATCATCTTGTCACCGGTGACATTGTGCTACGAAATCATACCCCTTTAACATGTTTCGATGAAAAGCGTCTAAATTTCTGCGGAAGGACACAGCGCATTGACGCTACATTCAGGACATAACGGTCGTTGTGATTTACAAGTCCTCCGTCCGTGAGCCCCCATCAATCTTGCATAGTTGTTCCACATCTCCTGGGGGAGCAACTCTATCAGATCCTTCTCTATCTTGTCAG
>DXJI01000011.1 GCA_019057595.1 Candidatus Thorarchaeota archaeon | reverse complement strand
TGAGGTAATCTCTGCCCTACGAGCTTTTGTGAAAGGAAAGGAACTGGATGTTGAAGAGGTCGGTGGACAATCAGTCAAAGACCTCAAAGAAATCGCAGAAGTTATGAAGGGTGCAAAGTACGGAGTCCTATTCTTTGGTCTAGGACTTACTCAGTCCAAGGGTCGACACCGGAATATCGATGCTGCAATTCGTCTTGTACAGGACCTGAATCACCACACGAAGTGGAGCATGATGCCCATGCGGGGTCACTACAATGTTGCGGGAGCAAACAAGACCTCGACTTGGCAGACCGGCTACCCCTACGCTGTCGACTACTCTCGTGGATACCCCAGATATCAACCCGGTGAGTTCACAGCTGTAGACATGCTCGCAAGAGGTGAGGCTGATGTACTCCTGAATATCGCTGCTGATCCAGCGGCACACTTCCCAAGAGGCGCACTCAAACACATGGGGAACATACCGATTATCAACCTCGATCCAAAGCAGAATATGACCTCCCTTATTGCAGAGGTCAACATTCCCACAGCCATTGCTGGTATAGAATGTGATGGTGCTGCAGTACGAATGGACGGGCTTCCACTCTATCTCAAGAAGGTGGTTGAACCTCCAGAGGACTTCCTTCCAGATAGGGACATCCTCAAGATGATCTATGATGAACTAAGGAGGGTGAAGAAATGAGCAAAGATGTAATCCTCACCAATGGTAGAGTCTATGACCCGATGCATGGCATTGAAGGCGAAGTTATGGATGTCTGCATGTCAGATGGAAAGATAGTCGAGAAGGTCAATGGGTCCGCCAAGAAGATAGACCTCAAGGGTCGTCTTGTTATGGCTGGCGGGGTCGATATGCATTCTCATATTGTTGGAAGCAAGGTCGGTTTTGGCCGCGCAATGTGCCCCGAGGACCATCGTAAGGATCCAGTGCCAAAGACCAAACACACCAGAAGCGGGGTTGGATACACGATGCCCAACTCCTATGTCACAGGGTACAGGTATTCATCCATGGGTTATACAACTGTCATTGAACCAGCACTACCCGCGCTCAAGGCTCTCGGGTCTTGGGAGGAAATGGAGGACCTGCCTAACCTCAACTCAGGACTATTACCATTGTTCTGCAACAGCATGATAACTTTCGATTACATCAAGGAAGGTGATCCAAGTGGTCTGGCTGCTTTCATTGCATGGACTCTCCGGAGTGTTGGAGGGCTTGGTGTTAAGGTCGTCAACCCAGGAGGCACATACGCATGGGCTCACGGTGTAGATTTGAGGGATCATGAGGGTGAAATTCCTGGATGGGGAATCACTCCGAAAGAAGTCACTCGAGGTCTCTGTCAAGCTGTTGAGTCTCTCGGACTTCCTCACATGATGCACTTCCATCCTAACAATCTCGGTAGAGTAGGCAACATCGAAACCACCATTGCCCAACTCGACTCAATCCGTGACATCAAGGGTCACGGTGGTCGTGACCACATTTGCCATCTCACTCACATGTCATTCGAAACACTGAGCAGTGTTGAGGGTGCTGGAACGGACTGGGGCGACATTGAGTCTGGTGGGCTGAAGTTTGCACAATATATGAACAAGAACAAACACTTTACAGCTGACATGGGTCAGATCACCTTTGGACCTGCTACTACTATGACTGGTGACGGACCATTCGAATTCTACCTATACCAGCTGACTGGAGGTAAGTGGACCAACATTGCAGTTGATGTGGAACTACCTGGTGGTGCAGGGATAGTTCCTTACACCTACAGTCCCAAGGCGGCCGGCAACTCGGTCCAATGGGCTATTCCTCTGGAGTTTGCTTTGAATGTAGATGATGTCTGGCGGTGTATCATCAGCACAGATCATCCGAACGCTGGACCGTTCACGAAGTATCCACTGGTCTTCTCGTGGTTGATGAGTAAGAAACAGCGAGATATCTGGATGGAGGACATGCACAAGTTTGCTCACGAAAGGACAATTCTCCCATCTCTTGAGCGTGAATGGAGCCTCTATGATGTGGTTATTTCCACTCGTGCCTCCCCTGCAAAGATTCTCGGAATCGAGAAGGAAAAGGGTCACATAGGAGTAGGAGCTGATGCTGATGTTTCGGTCTACGATGTTGACACTACCAAGGTGGACTTTGCCAAGGACCCTGAGAAGATCATCAAGACCTTCTCAACGTCGTATCTAACCTTCCTCGGAGGAAAGCAGGTATCCAAGAAGGGCAAGGTGAAAGGTGTTCCAAATGCAGGGGTCAGGACAATCCATCCAAATCTCAACGAATCACTCTGGGAGAGGATCAACAAGGAGCTCGAACAGAAGATGAACGAATGGTATTCCCACTCGTTCCATAACTATCCTGTACCAAAGAGGTATCGTGAACATCTGGAAAAGAAGACCGTGATTGACTCAACATCAATCTCAGCGTAACCTCGCATGGTTGGTGTCAGTCCTGTCACCACGAGAGGAAGACCCATACGAGAACCTAGAGCCCGGATATGAAGGGGTAGGTGAGTTCTTTGACCTCTTTGCAGACAGTTCTGACCTGCCCTTCTATATCAGATTTGCAGAACGATGTGGCTCGCCAATTCTAGACCTCGCAGCAGGTACGGGTAGAGTCACATTTGCGCTCGCTCAAGAAGGTCATGAGGTAGTAGCGCTTGAACAGTCGGAATCTATGTTATCAATAGCAAGAAGACGTCGACAAACCTCCCCTCAAGTTGTAAGTGATAAAATCACTCTAGCTAAAGGGTCCATGCTCAACTTCAGTCTTGATAGGAAATTTCCTCTAGTGATAATTCCAACATCTTTCGGTCATGCTTTGACAAGAGAGGACCAGCTCTCCACACTAAGATGTGTTCATGAACATTTGAGTGATGAAGGGTTATTCATCATCGATATCTTTCCGGGTGAGATGCAATATGAACATGCTACTTTTGAGGATGACTCCGTACAATTAGAGGACGGTTGCACCGTAACAAGAAGCGGTGAGATCCGATCGGATCCAGGAAAAAAGCTGATGCGGATGGATCTCCAATACACTGTCCGTGATTCCGAGGGCAAGATAATCAAACAAGTTGAAGTCGTGTCGGGAGCCGCTCTTATCTTCAATAATGATGTAGACCATATTGTACAGGAATCAGGATTTGAGGTTGTAGAGGAGTTTGGGGACTTTGAGAGTGGTCCTTACTCATCTGAATCCGGGCGCAGGATAATTGTACTGAGAAAAGGAGATTAGAAGAGAGAGGTCTTCTCGACCCCTCTCGATTCTTAATGGTGAAGGCGATCTGTGACTGCTAGCTCAACTCTTCAGGGGGTGGGAGTTGGTCCACTTTCTGGGGTTCCTGCCTAAAGGTTACTCCGTCCTCTGACTCAAGACTGTCTGAGTAGAGGATTTCTCCTTCAACAATGGCATCGCGCTCGATGTAGATTTTCTTTCCATAGACATTTCCGACTCTTGCCCGTTCTTCGATTCTGATATCATTTCCGTAGAGCGAACCGGTTCTTGCACGTTCACGGATTAGAATCTCATTTGATTCAACAAAACCTTCGACTTCAGCTCTCTTGCCAATTCGAAAGCCATCACTTGCTTTGATGTACTCTGCTCTGATGGCTCCGCCAACAATTATACGAAAAGTGTCAATCCTTCCTTCGACTCGAACTGTTCCGCCCACCTTGATTTTGCCATCACTCTTCAGGTTTCCTTCAACCTTTACTGTTCCACCGACATTCAGTCCTTCAGTGACCTCAAGATCACCTTCAGCTTTGACAGTACCGCCAACATCGATTGACTTACCTGAGGCACTACCAGCAATTTTCACTGTACCGCCGACATCAATCTCGCCAAACTTGAGACCATCACCAGCTTTGAAGGTTCCACCAATATCAACAGAATGGACATTTGAGCCAGGTCCAACTCTTGCAGTTCCACCTACATCAAGACTTTCAATCTCAATTGCATCAGTAGCCTTGAAGCTACCTCCGACTGAAACTTTCTTGATAAAGCCGGACGCGGTCTTTCCTGAGCCGCCTGCATCAAACTCTTCAGCTTTGATCTCTCCATAGATGCCGACGGAACCACCACCAGTAACTCTCTCGACTTCTACATTACCTTCAATTTTGACTGAGCCACCACCGGTGATTCTCTGGGCTTTTGCGTCACCTTCAACCTTGACTGAGCCACCAGCTTTTGCTGAGACGCACTCTAGGTTTTGTCTGACAACAAATGATGCCCCTACATCAATATCGCGAGCTGTAGCATCACCATCAACAACAAGACTGCCTTTGGGAACGCTGACTGCTCTCTCAGCTTTGAGATTTCCAAGAATGGTTATTCGGTCTCTCGACTTGGATTCAAGTCTTCCACACTCGAGATTGCCATCAACTTCTAACTCGTCGATTACGCGAAGTGTGCCTTTGATCACAATAGTGTCACCTTCAGGATTGATTAGTCTCCTGCAGTTGCGAATCTCGACATCGCCGTCTACAGTGGTCAGTTCGACCAAATCCTGGTTTTTTACTTCATATTTGTCTGCCATTTCGGCCTTCACCTAATGTATTTCTAACTATAATTCCCCAAATTTACTATATAAAGCGGGGGCACTTTGTGTGGTCACTTAATGTTACTATCCCTCACGCTGAAATCACATCCCAATGATTGGCTTAGGGATTGGGATTCCAACCAGACCTGCCATGCGTTTGTAGAGCTCAAGGTACTGATGTCCCCGGACAGTGACTTTGAATACCCTCATACCATCATCATCGTCTTCCTCGAGAAGCCCCCTCTTGACTAATTCCGTGATCGATTCTTTAGCTCGATCAACGGGCATGTTGGTTGAACGTGCAGCACGAGTCAGCGGACAGAATCCCCAGATGTAGATTACACGTAACAGTTCTGCGTATATGTCGTAACGAGTACGCTTCTGAAGCTCTTTCCTCTTCTTCTTCTTGGGTGGTGCTTCATCTGACATTCCTGCTGACCTCAAATGAGGCTCTGAGAATGTGGATATGAATGTACTGTCCCCGGCGATATTTTCGGTGTATCCAATTATCCACTAGCAATCCTTATGACTCGGAAGACATGCTCTGTTTCACCGAGTCGGAGTCAAGATGATTCATTGTGTGTACATGGTCCGGAACGATGGAGAGCCTCTCTACGGACGGTCCATTGAAGATGACGTATGTATTGATGCAAACATGCTCCCTTCACTCGTACGAAATTCAGTGGCAATGATGCAGTCCACCACAAGCACATCTACTGATAGAGTGTATATACTCGAGATGGATGATTGTTTCTGGGCATACTCATTCTTTCATACATTCGCACTCGTGTCATTGGCGTCAAAAGACCAATCCATCTCGCAGCTAAAGAATATCATGTCCTCACTAGGTCAAGCTATCGCCCACGAATATGGAGAGATTATTGATACATGGAGTGGGAGCATGAGCGACATAGTTGATGTGAACAAACTAATTGACAACTACGTCGCACTCGACCTTAATCAACCCTCAAGCAAGATCCTCAAGGTAATTGACCGACTTGTCACCAAAGCGCTGAAACAACCCGAGATAGCTATTGTCGGTGTCTTCGACTCAGAGGGTGAGATACTTCGGGGAAACGTTCCGGAGGTCTATCTATTCAGAATTCAGGTAGAGATATCTCAGGGTGTGATCAAACCAGTCATGGACATCGCTCCTTCAACAATCAGTTCTGGAGACCATGTGCTGCAGATGTTGAAAGTGCATTCTCTGACTGTTGTGGTGGCCGCTCAACCTGGTGAGAGCAATCTTCACGCTGTCAGTACTGTCGGCGAGATTGCACATGCCCTTAATGAGAAGCTGTCGTAGCAGTTTTATTTGGTTCTCACATACACCTTAACTCGGAGTGAACCACTTTGGTCAGCCCTGAACGTGCAATCCTTGATGCGGAAGAATTGATAGATCAAGCGACTTGGAGGGGTACTAATGATCAGGATTTCAAGAGCGAGCTCACACTCTGTTCTGAGGCCAAAATCATTCTCGAGGGGCTTTCAGACCTCGATTCCATCCAAGAGAAACACAGAAGGAGAGCGCTATCTCAATGTCTGCTTCGAATTGACCATGCATATGTTGGTCTTGGAGACCATCAGTGGAGTGTGGATAGGACCACTGAAGCACTCTCACTTGCAGAAACCTCGGGAAGTGATGTGCAGGTAGCCAGAGCCCTCTTGTCCTTGGGAAACGGGCTCCTCAATACTGGTGATATTGCTAGCGCTGAGCGTCAGTGGGTGCGACTCCTTTTACTTGCCGAAGAACATCCTGATGACAATGAGATGCAGAACGTGGTGGGTTGGACATTAGTGATGAGAGGCCATGTATTGAATGGGAAGAGTCTCTATAAACAGGCTGCGCGAGTTCTGGAAGATGCTTACTCCACTTTGGAGCATGTTGGTGATTATTTTGGATGTGCTTCTGCCTGCGAACTTCTTGTTGATGTGTATTCCAAACTTGATTCTCCTGAAAAAGCAGATACATACAAATCAAAGGCTATTGAATGCAGGACCAGAATAGAAAACCAACCTAATCCATATGACCCCTAGATTACGAAAGACACAAGTACCACACTATAGGTCGGGCGACGTAGAGGTCTCCAAATGCGTATTATTGGTATCTGTGGTTCACCCAAGAGTGAAGGGTCAAGCTCTCGATTCTTACTGGGGCAGGCTCTTGAGTCTGCATCTGAGGTCCTATCTGATGATGACGAGACAATCTTACTGAACATCAGGGACTTCAACATCCTTCACTGTACTGGGTGTGACTCTTGTGTCAGAAGAAAACCCTGTCCTCAGAGCGCAAATGATGATATGCCCAAGCTTGAGAAAGAACTCGTAGACGCTGACGGCATCATCATTGCCGCACCTTCGTACTTTACATCAGTGCCAGGAATTCTCAAGGACTTCATAGATAGGTCCAGAGCCATGAAGATGGATGGAAGCAAGCTCAAGGACACAATCTTTGGAGCCATCACACATGCTGGGCTCAGATATGGTGGACAGGAACATGTTATAGACATCTTGAATCGGTACGCACTTTCTCAGAGCATGATTGTTGTTGGAGGAGCTGGAAGTCCAGTCAAGGACGGGACATTTGGTTCCGGAAGTCTTCAGACTGATGATGGGAAGTGGAGATCTGCTAAGGATGATGAGTTAGCGATCAGGGGCAGCAGACTATTAGGAAAACGAGTCGCTGAAATTGCTTCACGAATGAGACCCGGTGAGTAGTCATGCCCACGAAACCCCCCTCTGGAATGGTTCAGATCTACACAGGAAATGGAAAGGGTAAGACAACATGTGCTCTTGGTGCCGGACTCCGTGCCGCAGGCCATGGTCTTGATGTCATCATGATTTGTTTCATGAAAGCTGAGATTGCAGTCCGAGGGGATGACGAGGAGATAAATTACGGTGAATTTGGTTCAACAGACCTGATACCCAATTTTACGATTCACCCAGTTGGAAGAGAAACCTTTGTTGACAAGGAAAATCCAGACCCGATCGACATCCAGATGGCTCAAGACGGACTGATAATGGCACAGGAAGCCATTCGAAATAGACAATGTGACCTTCTGATTCTCGATGAACTCAATGTTGCAGTCGAGTGGAATCTCATCACACTCGAAGATCAATTGGCACTCATCAGTTCGAAACCTGATGACATGGAGCTCATTATCACTGGTCGATATGCCTCGAAAGAAGTGCTCGAAGCTGCAGATCTCGTTACGGAAATGAAGGAAATCAAGCACTACTACAATGAGGAGAATATCCAGGCTCGAAAGGGGTTCGAGTTCTAATCACCCTCGCAAATCGAACAGTTAATATTCTGTCTCCTTTTCGTCCAGTTGTTTCATGCTATGGAGGAACCTCAGATGGTCACTGACAAGGCTGATGCAAAGATTGGAGCTGCTAAGGACAACTGGGAGAAGAACACTCTTACACCTCATCAGAAGAAACATCCTGATCGAAGAGAAGAGTATGTTACGACTTCCAGCACACCTGTGAACGCGATTTATAGTCCGCTCGATGTGCCTGATTTTGACTATATGAAGGACCTTGGTTTTCCAAGTGAGTATCCATATACTCGAGGAGTTCAGCCAAGTATGTACCGAGGTCGGGTTTGGACCATGCGTCAATTCGCTGGCATGGGTACAGCTGAAGAGACCAACAAGCGGTTCAAGTTCCTTCTAGCGAATGGTCAGACAGGTCTCAGTGTCGCTTTTCACCTTCCTACAATTTTTGCTCGCGACTCTGACCATCCATTCTCTCACGGAGAAGTTGGCAAACTTGGTGTTGCTATTGACTCCCTGAAAGACATGGAGATTCTTTTCGATGGTATCCCCCTCGATCAGGTCACAACATCGATGACTATCAATGCGCCAGCTAGCATCTTACTGGCTATGTATATGGTGGCCGCAGAGAAACAAGGTGTGCCAGCTGACAAGATAGGCGGGACAACTCAAAATGACCTGTTAAAGGAATACATGGCGCAAAAGAGTTGGATACTCAGTCCTGAGCCATCTCTACGGATCATCGGGGACATCATGGAATACAGCACGAAGCACATCCCAAGGTGGAACACGATCTCAATCTCCGGCTATCATATCCGAGAGGCTGGGTCAACCGCTGTACAGGAGCTTGCCTTCACACTGTTGAACGGTATGGAGTATGTCAAGGTCGGAATGAAGCAGGGTCTCGATGTAGACACTTTTGCTCCTCGGCTTTCTTTCTTTTTCAATGCCCACAATGACATTTTTGAGGAAGTCGCAAAGTATCGAGCGGCTCGTCGTATCTGGGCCAGAGAAATGAAGGAGACCTTCGGCGCAAAGAAAGAGCGGTCTCTGTGGATGCGATTCCACACTCAGACTGCAGGGTGTTCTCTCACAGCTCAGCAACCAATAGTGAATGTCGTAAGGACGGCATATCAAGCACTCGCAGCTGTGTTGGGCGGAACCCAGTCACTTCACACAAACTCTATGGATGAGGCGCTGTGTCTACCGACTGAAGATGCAGTGCGTGTCGCCCTCAGGACTCAGCAGGTTCTTGCGCACGAGAGTGGAGCAGCCAATACAATCGATCCACTCGCCGGCTCATACTACATAGAGGCACTCACAAACGAGATGGAGGAGGAGGCCTACAAGTACTTCGACAGGGTCGAGGCTCTAGGTGGAGTAGTGGATGCAATTGAGAAGGGATTCTTCCAACGTGAGATAGCTGATGCTGCATATCGTTATCAAAGAGAGATCGACAGTGGCGACCGGAAGATAGTCGGTGTCAACGACTATGTCCTTGAGGATGAGCAGATCAAAATTCCAGTCTTGAAGATTGATGAGGAAGTCGAACGTCGTCAGATTGAAAGGACTCAGAAGATTCGGAGCACCCGGGACAACAAAAAGGTGAATGAAGCACTAGATGGGCTGCGAAAGGCGTCAGAGGGTGAGGAGAATGTCATGCCGCACATTGTTCAGGCAGTTCGAGAGTATGCAACAATTGGAGAGATTTTCGAGATCTGGCGAGAACTCTGGGGAGAATGGGA